>NZ_JADPLO010000018.1:80871-90307 GCF_015667765.1 Bacteroides sp. 1001302B_160321_D4
CGAAGAACATCACTTTTACAAATTTTCTTTTCATAACTACTTAAAAATTACATTAATAATATATTATTAAACACTAAATTTCAATAATAGACTGCCCGTTACTTTGTAGGTAACGGAGAAACCTTTGTGCCTGCTCTTCGGGAGTAGTCAATACTGAAAAATAATACGATATGCAATGAAACTTTTTTACCCCTGCTTCTGAAAGGCAGTAGAGGGAAGGAGATCTTTTGCAAAAATTTAGAAGTTAACAAAGCCCTAATACAAAGAATCCGCGTGTTTTATTTGGTTAATTCCTGTTTTGAGTAGTTTATTAGAAAAAATGTATGATTTCGTTTGGTTGTTTTAAGAAATATGCTCATATTTGCACCGATATTCATTCCCGTTACCTACAAAGTAACAGAATAATTTTCAAGCGCTTACACCTACAACAGAGCGTTTCACGAAGTCAAGAACTTGTTTATTTGCTTCATCAATTTTCTTACTTCGGAAAGGTTTCAGATAGGTTTCAGTGACGGTGATAGACGAATGTCCCATCGCTTCGGAGATAATGCCCGGATGGATTTCACAATAATAAGCTGTCGTAGCCCAGGTATGGCGGGCGGTGTACGAGCTCAACTTATCGGATAATCCCAATAATTCACCTAGCAACATCAACTGTTGGTTAAAGCTGCGCAATGCCAACTGATATTCGCGATACGCCTCTTTGGTTCCTTCACGGCTTTTCAACAATGGAAACAAATAAGGAGAAGAAGGATCACGATTCATATACTTCTTCACCAGGATCATCGCTTCGGGAGTCAATGTCACTGACAATGGCCGTCCTGTCTTACGTCTGCGATACGTTATTACGTTATCACGCAAATCACTCTTACGCAAATAAGCGAGATCCACAAATGGCATACCACGAAGCGAAAACATCAGAATAAATAACTCTTGCGCCTGATATACCGCTAATGGCACACCGGACGTACGAGACAATTTTGCAAATACCTTTTTCATATCTTCATCGCCCAATGCACGTTTATGGTCGGCACGAGTACCGGTATAAACAGAACGGAACAGATGAGGTACATAAGAAGCTTTCCGAAGATCAACGGCACGATTGTAAACCGCACGAAACGTGCGCAAATAAGTGGAAACGGTGTTCCAACTGCAACCACGACTGCGAAGATATACTTCAAATCCCTTTAACCACTCCGGACTCACTTCATCAAAGGTGAAGTCCACTTTCCCACTATAAGCAATGATGGCATTCAGACTGCTACGATAGACGTGCGCAGTACCGAAGTTTCCCTCCACCTGTAGCCCGTTAGCTACCTGCTTCATAAATGTTAATACTTTCAACATCTCACTTTTATTAATAAATTTGATTCTAAATATACGAAGTATTCTCATTACTAAGAATACGTTGACCAAACAAAATATAAAGCAAGGATGTTTTGAAAAGATCAATTTGCAGAATAGATTGATAATAAAAAGAACGAGGGTACCCTTTTCGGACACCCTCGTTTTCATATTCATTCAGCGAAAGCCGGAATTACATCATTCCGCCCATGCCTCCCATTCCGGGAGCGCCCATCGGCATTTCTGGCTTATCTTCCTTCTTTTCTACAATTACACATTCAGTAGTCAGGAACATACCAGCGATAGAAGCTGCATTTTCCAAAGCTACACGAGCAACCTTAGCAGGATCTACTACACCGGCAGCGTGCAAGTTTTCGTAAACGTCCGTGCGGGCATTGTAACCGAAATCACCTTTTCCTTCACGTACTTTCTGAACAACTACTGCACCTTCTTTACCAGCGTTAGCAACAATCTCGCGAAGCGGTTCTTCGATGGCACGTTTGATGATACCAATACCAGTTGTTTCATCAGCATTATCACCCTTCATTCCTTCCAAAGAATCAATAGCACGGATATAAGCTACACCACCACCCGGGATGATACCTTCTTCGATAGCAGCACGAGTTGCACGCAAAGCATCGTCCACACGGTCTTTCTTTTCTTTCATTTCTACTTCAGAAGCAGCACCTACATAGAGAACAGCTACACCACCTGACAATTTAGCCAGACGTTCCTGCAATTTCTCACGGTCATAGTCAGACTTAGTTGCTACAATTTGTGCTTTGATCTGTTCGCAACGTTCCTTGATGCTGTCTTTGTTACCTGCACCGTTTACAACAGTTGTATAGTCTTTAGTAACTGTAACTTTGTCAGCAGTACCCAACATTTCGATGGTAGCCTGTTCCAGTTTCAAACCTTTTTCTTCGCTGATAACAACACCACCTGTCAGGATAGCGATATCTTCGAGCATTTCTTTACGACGGTCACCGAAGCCCGGAGCTTTCACAGCACAGATCTTCAATTGAGAACGCAGACGGTTTACTACCAATGTAGTCAACGCTTCGCTATCTACATCTTCTGCAATTACCAACAGAGGACGACCAGTCTGTACAGCAGGTTCGAGGATAGGCAAGAAATCTTTCAGGTTAGAAATCTTCTTGTCATAGATCAGGATGTAAGGTTTCTCCATCTCACATTCCATCTTTTCCGTATTTGTCACGAAGTAAGCAGACAAATAACCACGGTCGAACTGCATACCTTCTACTACACCGATAGTAGTGTCTGTTCCTTTTGCTTCTTCGATAGTAATCACACCGTCTTTAGAAACTTTACGCATAGCGTCAGCAATCAATTTACCGATTACCGGATCATTGTTTGCAGATACAGTGGCAACCTGTTCAATCTTGTCATAGTTGTCACCTACAGTTTCAGCCTGATCCTTGATTGATTCTACCACTTTGGCAACGGCCTTGTCGATACCACGTTTGATATCCATCGGGCTAGCACCGGCAGTTACGTTCTTCAAACCTTCAGCTACGATAGCTTGTGCAAGAACGGTTGCAGTAGTTGTACCGTCACCGGCATCGTCACCTGTCTTAGAAGCAACTTCTTTTACCAACTGTGCACCAGTGTTCTGGTAAGCATCTGCCAATTCGATTTCTTTTGCTACTGTCACACCGTCTTTTGTGATGTGCGGAGCACCGAATTTCTTCTCAATGATAACGTTACGTCCTTTCGGGCCCAGAGTTACTTTTACTGCATTTGCCAAAGCATCGACACCTTTTTTCAATTGGTCACGGGCATCGATATTGAATAATATTTCTTTTGCCATCTCTTTATTTACTATTTAAAGATTTACTATTTACTATTATTAATTAACCCAAAACAGCGAGAACATCGCTCTGACGCATAATCAGATATTTAGTACCTTCAACGTCAAGTTCTGTTCCGGCATATTTACCATAAAGAACTGTATCGCCTACTTTCAATACCATTTCTTCGTCTTTCGTACCGTGACCTATTGCCACAACTTCACCTTTCAAAGGTTTTTCTTTTGCTGTATCAGGGATAATGATACCACCAATTGTTTTTTCTTCTGCAGGTGCAGGGAGGATAAGCACTCTGTCTGCTAATGGTTTAATGTTCATAGTTACTTGTTATATTTTAGTTATACATTTAATAGTAGATGTTACCCGCCATTTTTCAGGCGGAACGCTAAAGTTATTGCGAAAAGCGTGCCAAAGTAAATAAATGATTCTTTGTCAGAAATAGACTGACAAAATGACTGACAACTTGCATTGTATGGCAAAAAAGTATATTTGTCACCTACTTTTTAAACAAAACAAAAGGATTATTCCTTATAATGACGTATATTCGTAAACGAACCATCAAATGCACTGTATAAATAATATGAATGGAATAGCATCCGGCCTCATCATCGCCTCTTGCGTCTTCTACTCCTGCACTTCGCGTACAGGAGAGATTTCTCCTGTACACGAACAACAAACAGACTCGCTGTCACAGGATACAATAGTTCAACCCGAGGTTAAACCTGTTAATAAAAAACTCACGGCAGAGCAGATAGAAATCTCCAAAGATTTATTGTATGATCAATACACATTGGAAGACACCTATCCTTATAAAGACACTACCCGGCAGTTTCAGTGGGATAAAATCAAAGAACAGCTGGCCTTGCTCGAAAATATACAGTTGCAGCCTTCCACCTGGGCTATTCTCCAGAATTACAAAAACAGAAATGGAGAAGCACCACTTGTGAGAAGTTTCAAAAGAAACGCTTACGGACGAGTGGCAGATACTCTTGGCATAGAACGTTACCAATCCGTTCCGCTTTATCTATTGACTGACACATTAGTACCCGAACGTTACGGACAGGATGGGGAATTAACCCGTTTTATCGAAGATGGAGAGAAATTCATAAAAGCAGAGCCAATGTTTACCGGAGATGAATGGATGATTCCTAAAAAATATGTCAAAGTAATCGGAGATACGATTGTTTTTAACAAAGCTGTTTTCGTAGACCGCCACAATCAGAATATCGCTTCTCTTGAACGTAGCGGAAAAGGGCAATGGGTGGTTCGCAGTATGAATCCTTCCACTACGGGACGTCATCTGCCCCCGTATGCACAGGAAACTCCTTTAGGAATGTTTGTTTTACAGGAAAAGAAAGTAAAAATGGTATTTCTAAAAGACGGCTCGAAAGAAACGGGAGGTTATGCTCCTTATGCGAGTCGTTTCACGGACGGGGCCTATATTCACGGAGTACCGGTCAATGCTCCCCGCAAGACGCAGATAGAATATAGTCCGTCGTTGGGAACTACTCCACGCTCACACATGTGCGTGCGGAATGCAACTTCCCATGCCAAGTTTATCTATGACTGGGCCCCCGTAAATGAAACTATTATTTTTGTATTGGAATAACCGTTGAACAAATCAGCATCGCCATTCCCTGATTCTTATTATCTATCTTATGAAATATGGTTAGAAAACATATTCTCTATAAGGAGGAAACTTACTTTCTTCCTTGGGAAAAGTTGCTTTTCCCTTATCCCAAACTATAACTGCAAGTTCCGGTTATAAAACTGCAACTTTCAGTTATGTAATCAAAAGTTTCAGTTATATAATCAGAACTTATGGTTATAGTTTATCTTATACTCTAAACAAGTTTTCTCCCTATGCAAAAGAAGTTGGCATAGGATGAAAAGAAACTTACCTATACGTACTTGAGAGAGAAAACAAAGAGGTCCGAACTCTTCAGTCCAGACCTCCAATTATAAAAAGGGATTTCTTTATCCCAGATGATCTCTTATCAATCAAATATCTTCTCTCTTTTATTTTCTCCGGTTTCACTCAACCCATACTTTGCCCTCGTTATATTCTGAATTATCTCTCTCTGTACACTTTCCAATGCACTTATTTCTTTTTGTAATAACTCCAAGGCAGAACCTTTCTGCAATAAATAAGACCGTTCAGTATATTTTATATAAGAAGTCGGAATCTCCTGCTTCTTTTCTTTATAATAGGCAATCGCATATCGCAAAGCTTCCGATCTATATTTGCAGACAGCCTTTCGTTCGGCATAGTACAAATCTTTATAAGCATTCTCTTCACTTCTCAACTTTTTCCAGAATGCAGAAAAGGCTGTTGATACAGCATCTTTCTCTTCCTTGGTTACCGCTTCTTTTTGCTTCTTCACCAGATCTTTATATTCTTTGTATGTATTTAAAAACTTATCCAGTTCCTCTTTATTGGCTTTATGTTCCAGACGATAAGTCTCCAAAGAAGCAGGACGCTCATATTCGACAACCTGTTGCAGATAAGGCAAATCATTCCAACTTATATATTTATTGTTTGCTTCACAATAATCTGCGTAAGCAGCTGCAAGCTGCCAACTATATTCTTTTGTCTTTTGACTCAATTCCTCGTTGATGGCGGACAAGTTCTTTTCCATCTCTTTCAAGTCCTGTGCTAATACCGCTTGCATACTTCCCCATCCGGAGAGAAACAAACAAAGCATACTCCATAAAACTGTTTTCATAATAAGATGATTTAAATTTTCTCCAAAGTTATTGTTTCTCTACAGAATTCCAAACACAATTACAGATTTGCGATATATTTCCATAATGGAGCAGCATTCAGCGCTTGCATAATTTCGTTCTTATCGAGCAGACTTCTCACCTCTTCCAATGTGAGCAGATGGACGGTGATATCTTCAGTAGCTTCCAGATGCTGATGGTCTATCAGTTCCACGTCTGTGGCAAGAAAGCAGTAAGTCAGATTGGTATGAGTGCTCGGATTAGCGGAAATCACCATATACTCTTGCCAGTTTCCTTTTCCGTAGCCCGTTTCTTCCCACAATTCACGCTGGGCGGACACCAACGGCGAAGCATCTTCCTTCTCGCAGACACCGGCACAGAGTTCATAACAAGTTCGTTCGATTCCCGGACGGTACTGGCGGACAAAAACGAATTGACCATCTTTAGTAATGGCAATGGTATTTACCCAGTCGGGATACTCAAGGATATAATACTCGGGGATATGATTCCCATTGGGAAGTAACATATCTTCGCAACGCACAGTCAGCCATGGACGGCGAAATAGATATTTGCTACTTACCGTTTTCCAGGCTTTATTCTTCTCTTCCATAAGATTTGTTTTTCTCCCGGCAAAAATACGAATTCCTCCGGATTATCCTACCTTTCGGTTGCTTGTTTTTATTCGTCTGTGTCGATACAAGTGATCTCTATCTCATGTATCTGCTCCAAGTATTTTTTGGTAGAGCTTACCAAAGAACTTCCCATGTAGAATAAAAACATCAGGCTGATAATAACCATCAATGCGCCAATCATGGCAAAACGACTACGTTGCTCGAAAATACTGCTATTCATAACTCTGCCTCCTCTAAGTTTTTTGTCCACTACAAAGATAACACGCGAGGGCTACAAAAAAGTTACAAGAATGTTTCAAAAAACTTAAATATTGAAATTCTGTTCGTATCTTTGCACCAACTAACTAACAACCTCTTTATTACAGTATGGCATTTACGAATAATATTATGATTGTCCGGCATAAATTGCTGGCAGACCTCGTTAAACTCTGGAAAAACGACGAATTAGTGGAAAAGATAGACCGGCTCCCGATTGAGTTGAGTCCACGCAAATCAAAACCCCTAGGACGGTGTTGCGTACATAAAGAACGCGCTGTGTGGAGGTACAAGACTTTTCCTCTGATGGGATTGGATATGACAGACGAACACGACGAAGTTACCCCGCTTTCCGAATATGCACGATTGGCATTGAGCCGCCCCGAACCGGACAAGGAAAATATTATGTGCGTCATCGACGAGGCCTGTTCTTCCTGTGTACAGATCAATTATGAAATAACCAACCTTTGTCGCGGATGCGTGGCACGTAGCTGTTACATGAACTGCCCCAAAGATGCGATACGTTTCAAGAAAAACGGTCAGGCAATGATTGACCATGACACATGTGTCAGTTGCGGTATTTGTCACAAGAGTTGTCCTTATCACGCTATTGTATATATTCCCGTGCCTTGTGAAGAGGCTTGCCCGGTAAAAGCTATCAGCAAAGATGAACACGGCATAGAACACATTGATGAGAGCAAGTGTATCTACTGCGGAAAATGCATGAATGCATGTCCGTTCGGTGCTATCTTCGAAATCTCGCAAACATTCGATGTATTGCAACGCATCCGTAAAGGAGAAAAGATGGTTGCCATCGTTGCTCCGTCTATTCTGGGACAGTTTAAGACTTCTATCGGACAAGTGTACGGTGCTTTCAAAGAAATAGGATTTACAGATGTGATCGAAGTGGCTGAAGGTGCTATGGCAACCACCAGCAATGAAGCACACGAGTTACTGGAGAAATTGGAAGAGGGACAGAAGTTTATGACTACTTCCTGTTGTCCTTCTTATATCGAACTGGTTGAGAAACATATTCCGGATATGAAACCATACGTTTCTACCACCGGATCACCGATGTACTATGCCGCACGGATTGCCAAAGAGAAGCATCCGGATGCTAAGGTTGTGTTTGTCGGCCCTTGTGTGGCTAAACGCAAAGAAGTACGTCGTGACGAAGCGGTGGATTATATTCTGACGTTTGAAGAAATCGGTTCGATTCTCGACGGGTTGGGTATTGAATTGGAACAGGTACAGGAGTTCTCTGTATTACATACGTCTGTTCGCGAAGCACATGGATTTGCACAGGCAGGTGGTGTGATGGGAGCTGTCAAAGCTTATCTGAAAGAGGAAGCGGATAAAATCAATGCAATACAAGTGTCTGACATCAATAAAAAGAATATCGCTCTGTTGCGTGCCTGCGCCAAAACAGGAAAGGCTGCGGGACAGTTTATTGAAGTAATGGCATGCGAAGGTGGATGTATCACCGGACCAAGTACGCATAATGATATTGTTTCGGGACGTCGCCAATTGGCACAAGAGCTGCTCAAACGAAAAGAGAGCTATGAAACAATGGATCGATAGACTACGGCAGGAAAGAACACTTAGACCGGAAGAGCTCCGGCAACTGTTGACCGGATGTGACGCAGAAACCCTGCGTTACATCAATAAACAGGCGCAGGAAGTCGCTCTCCGCCACTTCGGAAATAAGATTTATATCCGTGGACTGATTGAAGTCAGCAATTGCTGCCGGAACAACTGTTATTACTGTGGTATCCGAAAAGGAAATCCCAATATCGAACGTTACCGATTGAACCTGGAAAGTATACTGGATTGTTGCCGGCAAGGATATAAATTAGGTTTCCGCACTTTCGTGCTGCAAGGAGGAGAAGATCCCGCACTGACAGACGATCGGATAGAAATGACTGTTGCCCGTATCAGGCAGAATTATCCGGATTGTGCCATTACACTGTCGCTCGGAGAAAAATCGCGTGATGCATACGAACGTTTCTTCCGTGCCGGAGCCAACCGTTATCTGTTACGTCACGAAACATATAATGAGTCGCATTACCGGCAACTGCATCCGGCAGAAATGTCCGGCAAACAGCGCCTGCAATGTTTAGCGGATTTGAAAGACATCGGCTATCAGACAGGAACCGGAATTATGGTCGGCAGCCCAGGGCAAACAGTAGAACATATCATCGAGGATATCTTGTTCATTGAAAAGCTACAGCCGGAAATGATTGGCATCGGTCCTTTCCTACCCCATCATGATACGCCTTTTGCCCAATATCCCAGCGGAACGGTGGAACGGACGATTCTTCTATTATCTATCTTCCGTTTGATGCATCCATCCGCATTGATTCCGGCAACAACGGCTCTCGCCACTCTTATCCCTGATGGTAGGGAGCGGGGTATATTGGCAGGTGCAAATGTGGTTATGCCCAACCTGTCTCCCCGGGAGGAACGGAGAAAATATGAATTATACAATGACAAAGCTTCACTCGGAGCAGAATCCGCCGAAGGACTGGCTACCTTACAAAAGCAGTTGAATTCCATCGGTTATGAGATATCTACCGAAAGAGGCGACTTTAAGTGCACCACAGATTACACGGATTCACACAGATTTATTTCGAATTAAATTTTAATCTGTGT
>NZ_JADPLO010000019.1:0-87208 GCF_015667765.1 Bacteroides sp. 1001302B_160321_D4
GGGCATAATTGTATACAGTTCCGCCCTTTCAGGGCTTGTGGCTGGTGTGTTTTTTTCGTAGGGCGTTGCCCTACGCTGTATAATTAAGCCCTTTCAGGGCACCCCCAATAAATATATAATTGTAAGGCTTTCAGCCTAACCGATAAATTCTCATTTAACCGCTAAATTCCCATTTATTATTCTTCACTGTCAAAATCGAAATCAAAGTCGAAATCATCCATGAACTCCGGAGTTGTAAATTCTTCCAGTTCCCGACGATCTTTCTTGGTCGGACGTCCGGTTCCACGTGCACGGTCTACGAATCCGCTGATTTTACTCATTTCAAGCAGTTCGTATTGATCGGGAGTAGTTACGTTTTCCATCATTTCCGATACAAGTTTGGCTCCCACACGTTTTTCAATAGTTTGTAATACCTTGAATGAATAAGTGATAGGCGGTTTCTTCACCTGAATAACGTCTCCCGGTTTTATCATACGGGCAGCTTTGGCTAAAGAACCGTTGATGGTAATGCGTCCTTTTTTGCAGGCTTCTGCTGCAATCGTACGTGTCTTGAAGATGCGGACAGCCCACATCCATTTATCTATTCTTGCTTCGGCCATTTTAGTTAGTTATTTAGTGATAAATAATTCTTTGGTTAGTATTAGTTGACGTTGTCATTTATTGCTAACCATTCATTGTCATCTTTATTTTTTTTGGGGGGGCTAGTCCATTATTTTTTATTGAACTGGTTCATCGTGATGTCAATACCGGCGAGGCAGAAACTTTTTATAATTTCCCCTGCCATCTCCAGTCTTTCATCCATTGTTTTCCAATCTTCGTCAGTGAAGTGTCCGAGTACATAATCAACCTGTCCGCCACGTGGAAAATCATTTCCGATACCAAATCGCAGGCGAGCATAGTTTTGAGTGCCCAGAATAGCAGCGATATGCTTCAATCCATTATGCCCTGCGTCACTCCCTTTTCCTTTCAGGCGTAAAGTTCCAAAAGGAAGAGCCAGATCATCTACTACGATCAGTACATTTTCCAATGGAATATTTTCTTTCTGCATCCAATAGCGAACGGCCAGTCCGCTTAGGTTCATAAAAGTCGATGGCTTAAGCAAAATCAACTGGCGTCCTTTGATAGAAAAGCTGGTAGTGAATCCATATCGTCCATCCATAAAAGGGGGGGCGTTATTGATTCTAGCCAATGCTTCTACTGTCATGAATCCGATATTATGTCGGGTTTCATGATATTCGGGACCAATGTTTCCCAGTCCGACAACTAAGTATTTTATCATCGTATTTCCGTAAAACAGTTCATTAATATAGAAAGAGAAACGCAGATTAATACAAATTAATGCAGACTGAACATCTGCTTTAATCTGCATTAATCTGCGTTTGAAGTATATCTCTTTACAGGGATAATCTCAATTACTTACCAGCGGCTGCTGCTGCACCTCTTGCTGCACGAGTCAACTTAACAGCACATACAACGGCTTCTTTTGCACTAATCAGTTCAAGACCTTCGAAGCTCAATTCGCCAACTTTAACAGTCTTACCTAATCCCAGGTGAGAAACGTTAACGGTCAACTTTTCAGGAATTACATTGTACAAAGCTTTCACTTTGATCTTACGCATCTGCAGTGCAAGTTTACCACCGGCTTTCACACCTTCTGCAAGACCTTCCAACTGTACAGGAACTTCCATTACGATAGGTTTAGCTTCGTCAATTTGATAGAAGTCAACGTGTAGGATAGTATCTTTTACCGGGTGGAACTGAATATCTTTCAGGATAGCGTTTACTTTTTTGCCATCGATAATCAGGTCTACAACGTAGATGTGCGGAGTATAAACTAAGTTACGAAGTCCTTCGTTAGTCACTGTGAAGTGAACTACTTCATTACCTCCGTAAAGTACACAAGGTACACCACCGTTCTTACGAATTTCTTTCAAAGCTCTTGCTTGTTCTGAAGAGCGTTCTGCAATTGTTCTTGCAGTTCCTTTTACTTCAATTGATTTCATTTCTTTAAAAATTTGTGTTACTCTAAATTAAGTTAGTTTGCTTAATTCACCATCACACGATGTGGATTATCACACGATGTTGCAAAAAAGCGGTGCAAAAGTACATCTTTTTTTTGAAATATCAAAGAGTTACTTTCTTAAAAGTCAATATCAATCTTAATTTCGCTCTCCAATTTGTTTTCCCGGGCTTCTTCGATTGCTTTCCGTTCATTTTCTTCATCAGCTTCGATGTTCAGGCGGGCGATATATTCGTTTGCGTCGCTGCACTCAATGAAATTCACTGCTTCTTCGAGTCCTGCCATAAACTTCTGAAAGTCTTCCCTATATAGGAAGATTTTGTGTTTCTCGAAACTAACTTGAGAATCATCGCCTTCTCCCGTTATCACTTTTTTGCTCTCTGTAATAGCCAGGAACATTTCATCTTTACGATTCTTTTTTACGTCGAGGTAATAGATGCGTTTACCTGCCTTAATGGACTTGGAGAATACGATCTCCTTATCATTCATGTCTGCGCTCATTTTCTTTTTTAAATCTTCCATATCTTTCGGTCCGTTTATAATCGGCTTCAAAATTGGATATTTTTTTTAAACTGTCAAAAGAAAAAGCGCAGAGAATCAAATACTGCATTAAAAAATGTGATTTATTAGTGGAAACTCATTAAAAATATCTACTTTTGCAGTTCGATAACAACAGTATTAATTTGAATTATGATCAACAGAGTTCTTATTCGTCTTAAGATTATACAGATAGTATATGCCTATTATCAGAATGGCAGCAAAAATCTAGACTCAGCGGAGAAAGAGTTATTCTTTAGTCTTTCAAAGGCGTATGACCTTTACAACTATTTGCTAATGCTGATGATAGCATTGACAGAGTATGCACAAAAACGTATTGATGCGGCAAAAGCTAAATTGGCACCTACGAAAGAGGAGTTGTATCCCAACAGAAAGTTCGTAGATAACAAGTTTATTGCTCAATTGGAAGTCAATAAACAATTGACGGAGTTTATAGCTAATCAGAAAAGAACCTGGACAAACGACCAGGATTTTATCAAAGAGCTTTATGAGAAAATTGTAGAAACCGATATCTATAAAGATTATATGGCTTCTGATGACAACTCATACGAAGCTGATCGTGAACTGTGGAGAAAAATCTATAAGACATACATCTTTAATAATGATTCTCTTGACCAGGTATTGGAAGACCAGAGTCTGTACTGGAATGATGATAAAGAAATTGTAGACACGTTCGTCTTGAAAACAATCAAACGCTTTGATGAAAAGAAGGGTGCCAACCAGGAACTGCTTCCGGAATTTAAGGATGACGAAGATCAGGAGTTTGCACGTCGTCTGTTCCGTCGCACCATTTTGAATTCTGACTATTACCGTCATTTGGTGAGTGAGAATACAAAAAACTGGGATTTGGACCGCATCGCATTTATGGATGTAATCATTATGCAGACTGCATTAGCAGAAATTCTTAGTTTCCCGAACATTCCGGTCAGTGTTTCGTTAAATGAATATGTAGAGATTGCGAAGTTGTATAGCACAGCTAAAAGCGGTAGCTTTATCAACGGTACGCTGGATGGAATAGTTAATCAATTAAAAAAAGAAGGTAAGTTGACTAAAAACTGATACCTTTGTCCATATAGTAGAAACTAAAACAGATTATTTATGAACGTATTGACTGTATTATTGCAAGCTCCTGCCGGTGCTGCCGGAGGTGGAAGTATGATGTGGATCATGCTGATAGCTATGTTTGTTATCATGTATTTCTTTATGATCCGTCCTCAAAATAAGAAGCAGAAAGAAATAGCTAATTTCCGTAAATCTCTTCAGGTAAATCAGAATGTGATTACTGCAGGTGGTATCCACGGAACAATCAAGGAAATTACTGACGACTATATAGTACTTGAGATTGCTTCTAATGTAAAGATTAAAATAGACAAGAATTCTATATTCGCTGATGCTTCAGCGGCTAGCAATCAGTCTAAATAAATAGTTGGTAAATAAATGCCTATGTTTGATCGTAGGAATATAAAATATACATATTTAAAACTATCTAAGAAAATTAAGGATTTTCTGCTCAGTGATAAGAGCAGAGAGTTCTTAATTTTTTTATTTTTCTTTCTGATAGCCGGTGGATTCTGGTTGCTTCAGACGCTCAATAATGATTATGAAGCGGAGTTTTCTATCCCGGTGCGAATGAAAGATCTTCCTAACAATGTAGTGTTGACTTCGGAACCTCCTTCCGAACTTCGTGTTCGAGTGAAAGATAAAGGGACAGTGCTTCTCAATTATATGTTGGGGAAAAGTTTCTTTCCGGTCAATCTAGGTTTTCTTGATTATAAAGGAAAAGATAATCATGTGAAAATTTATGCTTCCGACTTTGAGAAAAAAATATTAAGCCAACTGAATGTATCCTCCAAAATCCTATCGATCAAGCCGGATACATTAGAATATATCTATTCCGAAGGAAAGTCCAAGCTGGTTCCTGTTCGTTTTCAGGGGAAAGTGACAGCCGGACTTCAATATTATGTATCTGACACCATTTGTAAGCCGGACTCTGTATTGGTTTATGCTCCGGAAGGAATTTTGGATACTATAACAACTGCATATACTCAAAATATAACTTTGGAGAATATATCTGATACAACCCGGCGACGAATTCCGCTGACTTCTGAAAGAGGAGTGAAGTTTGTTCCGGCTTCGGTAGAAATGACTTTCCCGGTGGATATTTATACGGAGAAAACGGTCGAAGTGCCATTACATGGAGTTAATTTTCCGGCAGATAAGGTGTTACGTACTTTTCCTTCCAAAGTTCAGATTACTTTTCAAGTGGGCTTAAAACGGTTCCGCAGTATAAAAGCAAGCGATTTTATCATCAATATCTCTTATGAAGAATTGCTGAAGCTTGGCTCTGATAAATATACGGTTAAATTGAAGTCGTTTCCAAGTGGAATAAATCAAATACGTATTGTTCCCGAGCAAGTGGACTTCCTGATAGAACAAATTACTTCTAATGGCGATTAAGATTGGCATAACCGGTGGCATTGGTAGTGGAAAAAGTGTTGTTTCCAGACTACTCGGAATAATGGGAATCCCTGTCTATATATCAGATATAGAAGCAAAGCGAATCACACAGACAGATCCGGTGATTCGTCGGGGGCTTTGTGATCTGGTTGGTCAGGATGTGTTTCAGGGTGGAGAGTTGAATCGTTCTTTGTTGGCTTCTTATATGTTCGGTCATCAGGATCATGTGCGGAAAGTGAATGAGATTATTCATCCGCAAGTGAAAGAAGATTTCCGTCAATGGGCTGCCCGGTTGAAAAGTGAACTGCTGGTGGGTATGGAGTCTGCAATACTGGTGGAGGCTGGTTTTAAGGATGAAGTTGATTTTCTGGTTATGGTATATGCGCCGCTGGAAGTGAGAGTGGAACGTGCTGTAAAGCGGGACTGTTCGTCAAGAGAACTGGTGATGAAGCGTATCGAAGCTCAAATGAGTGATGAAGTAAAGAGAAGCCATGCCGATTTCGTGATAGTGAATGATGATGAAACACCGTTAATTCCACAGGTTTTGGAGCTTATTTCTTTGCTATCTAAAAATAATCATTACCTTTGCTCCGCAAAAAAATAATTAATAAATAAAAGGATATATACTATGTTGAAGACTATCTTGTCTATCTCAGGTAAACCGGGATTATACAAACTTATTTCGCAAGGAAAAAATATGTTGATTGTTGAATCAGTCAATGCTGAAAAGAAACGTTTCCCTGCTTATGGTAATGAAAAAATTATCTCTCTGGCAGATATCGCAATGTACACGGACGATGCAGAAGTTCCTTTGTATGATGTGTTGGAGTCAATAAAAGAGAAAGAAAAATCAGCGCAGGCTTCTATCGATCCGAAAAAAGCGACTCCCGAACAATTGCGTGAATACTTGGCTGAAGTATTACCTAATTTTGATCGTGAACGTGTATATGTAGCTGATATTAAGAAATTGGTTGCTTGGTATAACATCTTAATTTCTAATGGAATTACAGAATTCAAACCGGAAGGAGAGATTAAGGAAGAAGAAGTTGCAGAGTAATCTGTATAGTTTATTTAATAGGAATAAAGAACATGATAATCATTTAAGGTGGTTATCATGTTTTTTTATATAAACACTTGTAGGTTTAGGAAAAAATTAGTATTATTTGGGTAATCTTTTGCAATAATAAATATCTTCTACTTATATTGTAAATAATGATGCTTTTTATGTATCTTTGTCGCTGTTCGCCATTCTTGGGAATATAGCTCGTGGATGCTGAATAACGTTTTTTAATGTTGGGTATGGAGACAATAACAAATAAAGAAGTAAACGTCCGTTTGGACAATGAAAAAGGGACATTATGCCTGACAGGTTTGTTGGCAGGTACAATGGTATTCCTTTACGATTCACAGGGAGAACTAAGAGGCAAACATAAATTTGCTTTGCCTTCATTGACTATGGAAATACCCCAACCGGGTACTTATGTTTTGGTGATGAGTCATCCGAATTGCCAACCGGAAGTTCGGCGAATTACATATTTAGGAATATAAAAAAGGGCTGCCTAACAAGTTTCTTTTTAACGATTTCACCCCTATCAGAGTTCAAACAAACTCTGATAGGAGTGATTTTCAATTTTAGAGACTTGTTAGACAGCCCCATTCTATTTGAATGATGACTTTTAATTTCTGAATACCAATCCGTCTCCGTCAGCATCAACGATAATTGCTTTGCTTCGGTCGACTTCCTGTGATAGTAACTTCTTGGATAGATCATTCAGCAGATAGCGTTGAATAGCCCTCTTCACCGGACGAGCTCCAAATTCAGGATCATAACCCACTTGCGATAAGAAGTTCAATGCTCCTTCTGTCAATTGCAGTTCCACTCCGTTTTCGGCAAGCATTTTCTGTACTCCCTTAATTTGTAAAAGTACGATTTGCTTGATTTCTTTTTCGTTCAATGGTAAGAACATAATCGTTTCATCAATACGGTTCAGGAATTCCGGACGAATTGTCTTTTTCAACATATTCATCACTTCCTTCTTCGTTTCTTCGATTACTTCTTCCTTATTGGAACCATGCAACTTCTCCATCTGACTTTGTATATAAGAACTGCCCATATTTGAAGTCATGATGATAATGGTATTTTTGAAGTTGACCACCCTTCCTTTATTGTCAGTCAGTCGTCCGTCATCCAATACCTGTAACAGAATATTGAAGACATCCGGATGAGCCTTTTCTATTTCGTCAAACAAAACAACAGAGTAAGGTTTCCGTCGTATAGCTTCTGTCAACTGACCGCCCTCATCGTATCCAACATATCCCGGAGGCGCTCCGACCAGACGGGAGACACTATGCTTTTCCTGATACTCACTCATATCGATACGAGTCATCATCGTTTCGTCATCAAACAGGAACTCTGCCAATGCCTTTGCTAATTCGGTCTTACCTACGCCGGTGGTTCCCAGGAAGATAAATGACCCGATCGGACGTTTCGGATCTTGTAATCCGGCACGGCTACGGCGCACAGCATCTGCCACCGCTTCAATCGCTTCGTCCTGACCAATTACACGTTGATGAAGTTCTTCTTCCAAGTGCAACAGTTTATCTTTTTCACTTTGCAGCATCTTGCTGACAGGAATACCAGTCCAGCGGGAAACAACATCAGCAATATCTTCAGCGTCTACCTCCTCCTTAATCATGGCTTTATCGCCTTGCATATCACGCAGTTGCTTTTGAGTATCTTCTATTTCTTTATCCAAAGCCTGAAGTTTACCATAACGGATTTCGGCTACTTTACCATAATCGCCTTCACGTTCGGCTTTTTCTGCTTCGAATTTAAGATTCTCTATCTCAACCTTGTTCTGCTGGATTTTATCCATCAGCGTTTTCTCACTTTGCCATTTAGCTTTAAAGGACTTTTCCTGTTCTTTGAGCTCGGCAAGTTCCTTACCGATAATTTCCAGTTTCGGTTTATCGTTTTCACGTTTGATAGCCTCGCGTTCAATTTCCAGCTGCTTGATTTTACGGGAAATCTCATCCAGTTCTTCAGGAACGGAATCTACTTCCATACGCAGTTTGGCTGCGGCTTCGTCCATCAGGTCAATGGCTTTATCCGGCAGGAAACGGTCGGTGATGTAACGGCTACTCAATTCGACGGCTGCAATGATTGCGTCGTCTTTGATACGTACGTGATGATGGTTCTCGTAACGTTCTTTCAATCCGCGAAGGATGGAAATGGTACTCAAGTTATCCGGTTCGTCCACTTGCACGATTTGGAAACGACGCTCCAATGCTTTATCCTTTTCGAAGTATTTTTGATATTCGTCGAGGGTAGTTGCTCCGATGGAACGTAGTTCTCCACGAGCTAAGGCGGGCTTTAGAATGTTGGCGGCATCCATGGCACCTTCACCTTTTCCGGCACCTACCAGCGTGTGAATCTCATCAATGAACAGAATAATATCACCTTCTGATTTCTTCACTTCATTGACAACTGATTTCAATCGTTCTTCAAATTCACCTTTGTACTTTGCGCCGGCAACCAGTGCTCCCATATCCAGTGAATAAACTTGTTTGTTCTTCAGGTTTTCGGGCACGTCTCCGCGAAGAATACGATGTGCCAAACCTTCCACAATAGCCGTTTTACCGGTACCCGGTTCACCAATCAGAATCGGGTTGTTCTTTGTACGGCGGCTCAATATCTGTAATACCCGGCGGATTTCTTCATCACGTCCGATTACGGGATCCAGTTTTCCGCTACGGGCAGCTTCGTTCAGGTTGATAGCATACTTTTCCAATGATTGATAAGTATCTTCACTGGATTGTGATGTAACCTTTTCTCCTTTTCTCAATTCGCTGATAGCGTTGCGCAATTCTTTTTCCGTCATACCGGCATCTTTCAAGATCGTGGAGACGGTACTCTTAACAGTCAGCAATGCCAGTATGATAGGCTCTAATGAAACAAACTCGTCGCCCATTTCTTTAGAATACTGTGTTGCTTTCTGCAATACTTCGTTGGATTCACGACTTAGATACGGTTCTCCGCCGGATACTTTCGGCAGGGAGTCGATTTGCTTGTCGACCACGAGAGCTACTTGCTGTCCATTCATACCAAGTTTTTGGAAGATGAAATTAGTGACGTTTTCGCCTACTTTCATTACTCCCTGCATGATGTGGACAGGTTCAATGGCTTGTTGTCCCCGGCTTTGTACCAGGTTTACGGCCTCCTGTACCGCTTCTTGAGATTTAATGGTAAAATTGTTAAAGTTCATATCTTTGTTCTCCTTTCTTATTTCACGTTTTTAATAACACCTAAAGGGGCTCAAAAGATTTGCCAAGTATAAAAATATGACAAAATAGCATGAGTATTAAGGAGTTAAAGGACAAAATGACCTTTTTTATCTGGATATGACTGACGAATTTACCATATACTCCACAGAATAGGATGGGCTTCAAAATAAGATGGGTTTTCAATGAAGTTTACTATTCTGTGGAGAAACGATTGTTAGAAGATTCTTATCGGGAAGTCTCTAAGCTCTCTTTCTACTTTTTTTGCATTAAATTTGTGTGCGTTGAAATTCTTTCCCAGCCATTCCCGATATTCTTTTGCAGCTTTTGAGTGTGGTTGTTTTAATGCCTCCAACATCTCTTGGTAACCATATATTCCTCCGCAATCTTCGGGTGGACATGCATTTGCTCCGTCTATGAGAAAGATGCCTTGTGTTTCGTCCTTTTTATATGCTTGTTGTGATTCCAGGGTAATTCGATGCATCCAACTATCTCCGAAATCATATTCATATTTAATATGTGAGCCTTTTCGGGTAAGGATCTCTCCTAAAGAGAGCGAGTAGGAGTTGACTGTTTTAACGGGATCAAACAAAAACTCGTCATCGGATTCTTCGGTTGTATATATTGTTTTCCCTTTTTGAAACAGATGCATGTGATAGCCTTCCCAACCCATTGCGGTATTTATGACATCCGCAAAACTTTCCAGACGGATGTTGGAAGGAACTTCCACTATACGATATATTTCCGGGTCGGAATCAATCAAAGAAATTTTTATATTGAGTTTTTTAGGGGTTTGTTCTCCAATGTAGAAAGAGTTGTCGTATTCATCATCGTCAAACTCGTCATCGTATTCTTCATCAAATTCGTTATCATCAAATTCATTATTCTCATTGAAGGCAAAGAACTCATTCAATAAGTTCATTAGTTCTTCCATACTGTCCACCTCCAATCCCTTCAGTTCTGCGTGTGGCATTTCTTTTTTTATCTCTTTGATTCCTTTTCTTGTTAATGTGTTGGGTATTTTGAATCGTTTATAGATTTTTTCCAATATAGGCAACGTTTCTATGGCACGGATATTCATCAACGTATTTGTGATATAGTCAATTATCGCGATATTATTATCTTCCCCACGCTCAAACTGATCGTAATAAGAATTCAATAATTGGCAGAACCAGTTAATAATTTCCAATCTTCGTTCAGGGTTGGTTATGGCAATTTGTGCGACAGCACTACAAATATCTTCTTTTCCGAAAGGAGCGATTCCGTCTTCATTCATGAAACTAAGTAGCAAAGGCAATTGGTGCTGCCCGAGTTGGTAAATGATGGCAATGGTGGCTTCATCCTGTACGAGGTGGCAGTAGGAAGCGAGGAAAGTCGGACTTTGCCGCATTATTTCCAAGATGATATTTAGAGAAGATTCCATTCGGTAATGTTCCATTGCCCAGTAGATATACCATAACTTAAAAGGCCTGTCTTCTTCTTTTGCGTTTTCGAGAGGTCCTTGATAATGGATAAATAGATGCAGGATAAAGTTGCGCAAATCTTTTTCTAATTCGGCAGCGGGTACTGTCGTGCAATCTTTTTTAAACTCGTCAAATGGGTAGTCTTTGCATGTCTGCATATCCCAAAGCCTTTGCAGGTAAGCTGCAATGGGGGTTGCTTCCGAGCTATAGTCCGGATGCTGATAGTGATAGAAAGCTTCTTCCATTTGTTGGTAGATTTTTTCTAATCCGTTATTGCTTAATATATCTATCACTTCTTGTTGTTCTTCGGGTGTAAACAAGTTTAATACTTCAGTCATAATCGCATCGAGATCGATCGAAGTTTGGTTCTTTTTTTTATTCATTATCGTGCCATTTAATAAATTTGTCAATTTTCTCCAAAGGTACGCCTCTTTATTGAGTAATAGCCTGATAATTTCTCTTTTTTTTAAATATTCTTTCCGGAGAAGATAAGAAAGTTTATCTTTGTCCTATAGTAGAGAGTAAATCTGTTTTCTAATTGATGACTAATGATATGAATGATAAACCACAAATAAAATTATCAGAGACAGTGGTGCTGATTGATGCTGCTTTCCTGAATTTCGTAATTACGGATATGAAGAGATACTTCGAAGAGACTTTGCAACGTTCTTTACAAGAGATCGATCTTTCGATGTTGACTACCTATTTGACTTTGGATGCTGGGATTGCGGAAGGAAAAAATGAAGTGCAGTTTCTTTTTGTTTATGATAAAGAGTCGGGTAATCTTGCGCATTGCCGGCCTTCTGACTTGGAGAAAGAGTTGAATGGAGTTGCTTTTCAAAGCCCTTATGGAGAATATTCGTTTGCTAGTGTTCCGTCGGAAGGGATGGTGTCGAGAGAGGAGTTGTTTTTAGACTTATTATCCATTGTAGCCGATTCGGCCGATGTGAAAAAAATGATTCTGGTATCTTTCAATGAAGAATATGGAAAGAAAGTGACTGATGCTTTGAATGAAGTACAGGGCAAGGAGATTGTCCAATTTCGAATGAACGAACCGGATACTCCGGTAGCTTATAAATGGGATATGTTGGCTTTTCCTGTCATGCAGGCGTTGGGAATCAGAGCTGATGAATTATAGCCATAGCTACCCATTTCAGTCATTAATCGCTAATCACTAATAAGTTAATCACTATTTTCCATGTCCGATTTTCGTTTAAAAGTATTTCAGAGCGTGGCGAAGAATTTAAGTTTCACGAAGGCTTCGCAAGAGCTGTTTGTCAGTCAGCCTGCTATCACTAAGCACATTCAGGAACTGGAAGCTTATTATCAGACTCGTTTGTTCGATCGTCAGGGCAGTAAGATCTCGTTGACTAAGTCCGGAGAACTATTGTTGAAACATAGCGAAAAGATTTTGGACGATTATAAACAGTTGGAATATGAGATGCATTTGTTGCATAATGAATATATCGGCGAACTGAAACTGGGTGCCAGTACTACGATTGCGCAATATGTACTTCCTCCTTTGTTGGCGGATTTTATAGCCAAGTTTCCACAGATCAATCTTTCTTTGATTAATGGAAATTCCCGGGGAGTGGAAGCTGCTTTACAAGAACATCGGATTGATTTGGGATTGGTTGAAGGTATCTTCCGTTTGCCTAATCTGAAGTATACTCCATTTTTGCAAGACGAACTGGTTGCTGTGGTTCATACCCATAGTAAATTGGCTGTTTCGGATGAGATCACTCCGGAAGATTTGCCAAATATCCCCTTAGTTTTGCGGGAGAGAGGTTCAGGAACGTTGGATGTGTTTGAACGTTCCCTGTTACGCCATAATTTGAAACTTTCTTCTTTGAATGTATTGATGTATCTCGGTAGTACGGAGAGCATCAAGCTTTTTTTGGAACATACAGATTGTATGGGAATTGTTTCTATCCGTTCTGTTTATAAGGAACTGGTTGCCGGTAATTTTCGTGTGGTTGAGATAAAAGGAATGCCCATGCAGCGCGAGTTTAATTTTGTGCAACTGCAAGGGCAGGAGGGAGGTTTATCTCAAGCTTTCATGCGATTTGCCGGGCATCACAGTAAGAGTTTGTAATCAAACCTCTTCCATACGGACTAATTCCCAGCCGCAGAATTGTATGACAATGCAGTGAAGTTGAGTTCCCTGACATAGTTGGCGAACTTTCGGACCGGCAGCATAACCATGAATTTGTTCAACGGCTTCCTGCCATTGTGCGGTGCCTTGGGTGTCGTATTTTTCTTTCGGCAGATATTTTAATTCCAAGATATAGCTATGCGCTACTTCTGCGTAACGTTGCAGATCGGGCATCAGAAACATATCGCAAAAGCCGTGATTCAGTTCTACTTCAGGCATTGTGAGGTAGTAGGCGTTCACGCTAAGGTAAGCGGTGAAGAATCCCTGAATGTTACGTTCGCCCTCAATGCTGCTGCGTACGGAAGTATTCTCCTTATAAGCTTTGGCTATGAATTCCAATGCCGGTCGCCATTGTCCGTCAAAAGCCATATCATTGAATAAGATCTCTATATCTATCAGGTTGATATAATGGTGATTCTGATATTCTTCCAAGATATATTCATAATATTGTTTACGGACATTCGTGTTGGGAATTCCCAGGATAGTCAGATTTCCACGTGTTCCGATGATAGTTAGCATACCATAATAAAATAATAGGCTGGGGAATATTTCCGGATTCGTAATTTGATCGGCAGAAAAAGACTGGTATAGGTTAGTCATGATTTTCCCTTCTTCGGCAATTCGTTTGATAACACCTTTGCGGTTACCGTCAAGACGGTCAAGTTGAATCAGTTTTTTCATCTTATTGTAGTCCGTACGGGTATTAGGATCAATCATCTGTTCAGGGGATTCTCCTAACTGAATTCGATTACGTAGGTAATAGAGTACCATGTCGCAATTAAACATTTTAGGATCTGATTTTAGACTTTGGCGAGCAAAACAATAATTATCATACCATGGCTTCATCTCCTGAATCATTTCTTCAATGTCTCCTTGTAACTGCCCTGCTTCCTGATAATATCGGAGCATAGTACGTACGTCTTCTTCAGAAAATCCCAGCATTTGATTAAACAGTGGATTAGTGCTGATGTTCCAACCTATGTTATATCCGCTTGACAAGTCGTCCAAAGTTACGGGGCTGACTCCAATCATGAATATACGGTCGAACATTCCTTTATAATTCTTGAAGGCATCTCTGTAGAATCCGCTGGCATGGGTGATGGCGTGGTATATCTCATTTCCTTTCTCGTTGAGTACGACATTTGTGAAATTGTCATACTCATCTATAATAAGGTATAGGGGATACCCTTGACGGCGTGCTTCATCGTCTAGTATATGCAGTTTATCAATCCCTTTTTCTGCTGTGCTGAAGCGCTCAATAAACTCATCCGTGTAGTATTCACGATAACGGTTCAGAAAGCCATCCAGTTGCACTGCGCTATACGAATCAAATCTTTGCGGCAGTTCATCAATGTTGCCGCCAATCTTGGAAAAGTCAAGATAAAGCATCTGATATTTGCCTTGAAGCGGAGTTGTATTCTGCCCGATCCA
Organism: Bacteroides sp. 1001302B_160321_D4; assembly: GCF_015667765.1. NCBI lineage: Bacteria > Pseudomonadati > Bacteroidota > Bacteroidia > Bacteroidales > Bacteroidaceae > Bacteroides > Bacteroides sp. 1001302B_160321_D4. The sequence goes on from NZ_JADPLO010000019.1 coordinate 14,366, forward strand.
GAGATTCCCGAAAAGTTGCTGGAACTTATCTTTCTGTGAAAGGTCATAATATGAACGAAGCATGCTTAGTAGCAGGCTCTTGCCAAAGCGTCTCGGACGGATGAATATCAGATAGTTGGCTTGATCTTCCAACATGGGGATATACATTGTTTTATCCACATAATAGCGGTTTTGCGTGATTACATCCTCAAAATTGGACATACCATAAGGAATTCCTTTTATTGTTCCCATAACTTTTTCAGATTGTTTCTTCTTGTTTTCCAAACAATTAATTACCAAAGATAGTTTTTTTGAAATGGATATTCCATTCTTTTGCGCTTATTTTTTATCTAATTATAAACGCAGTTTTTAACGTCAGGGATTATCTTCTACTAGAAAAGAAAAAAGGTTCTTCGTCAAATTTGGTGGTAAATTCTTTATCTCTTTATTTCCAAGTTAATAATTATCCCTTTTTACTCACTTTCATAAGAAAATATAGGCACTGACTGAATTAGCTAAATGAGCGGAGAAAAACTTACCACCAAATTTGACGAAGAACCAGAAAAAACGTTTTTATTTCTCATATTCTCATGATTTTATATTAATCAGCATATAATCAGTGAATTATAGTATGAGAAATGTTTTTAATAAATCGCATTTCTCATCATTTCCGGGTGAAATAAGCCTTAAAACAGTTATTTCTCATACTTTTTTAAGTCATTTCTCATACTATTATTGCCCTTCTTCGACTATTTTCTTCTTTGTATATACCCTATGTGTTCCTCTTCCGGTGATTTCTATTCCCGAATCGGGTTGATGTCCCCATTGTCGCAGTTCAGTGGTTGCTGCTGTTTGTAGCAATCCGGTTAGTTTCCGATATTCCCAAACGGTCAGGAAAGGATGTTCGTCCAGATACTTTAGGGCTAATGCCAGTCGTTGTTCCGGTGTGAATTTATTCGAGGATTTTTGCTTTTTCCAAGGAGCTCTTTCCAACCGGCATCTATCGCTGATATTTCTTACCATTTCCCTGTCTACCCGGAAATTAACACCTCCTATAAAAATACTTTGTGCGTTGCGGTGCTTTCCACCTTCTTCCGCATCTTCCCGTTCCTTGTCTCTGCCTAAGGTGAGCGACGGAGTGAATGTGCCTATCCCGTCTATCTTTACCGAACGTCCCTCTGCCATCAGGTGTGCCATTTCAATAGCTGTCTGAAGCAGTACGCCTTCTATGTCTCCGGCACTGAAGCCGCTGACATCGCCCACCCGTCGTGCCAACTCTTTTATGCTTGCATTGTCTATCCGTGCAAACTTCGGATATGTAATTCTTTTGCCCGTCTTTTGTATGTCGGGCATCTCCTCCATAATGTATCGTGCCATACTATCTGTCGTTTAAAGTATTAATAGATAAGTTCTTTTCTATTGGAAGTAAACTTCCTTTCCTCTAATAGAAAAGTTCCTTTGGGTTAAATGTAAACTGTAAACGGAAGTTTTGTTTTTATAAATGCAACTTGCGTTTATAAAAATGAAAGTTCTGTTTTTATAATCAAAACTTTCATTTATAGTTTGCTATTACACAAAGGTAAGTTATCTGTTCGTCAAAAGCAAGTTTATCAGTAATAAAAAATAATTTATTTGTTAATAGACTGGGAGAGAAGTAATAATGAATGAGATAAAGAGCAATGATGGACTGATTCTGAAAGGTAGTTGATTGATTTAGTCAGGTTGAGAGAGTGTTTGTCTTATCTCTTTTCTGTATTTGGATGAAAGATTCCTTTGCATATCTTTGTGTTTATAATAAAAAATCATACATTTGTGAACAAAGTCTGTAGTGATGGACTTTTATATATTTATTTAAAGAAGAAATTGTAAGAAGCGTTGTGCTTCATTCTTGTTTCTGAAAACCTAGGAAATTTTCAAAACGTACAAGAATGGCATAGTCGGTTCTCACGTCGTATAGGCGTGGGTCTGCTGTTTTTCATTTGTACGTTTGGGTTTTCCTAGGACCTTCAGAAACAAGTGATAGCACGCAGTTCCGCTTTCTGTTTTTTTGTAATATTCCGGGGGGACGCGGAATACAAATTTTTTTGAAATGATGAAACTAAAGAAAAGCTTATTTTTAGCTTTATTGACCATTGGCGTAGCAATGGCAAGTTGCAGTGATGGAGACGACGAATCTTTAAAAACAATTGAACTGACTGGAGGTACACAAACCACACAAACAGTCTTTGCCGACGAAACGACCCTAAACAACGGTATCAAATTCATAGCTACCGAAGTATGGACGGCTACTATTACCGAAGTGGATGCTTTCCCCGTTTCTATTACAGAGTATTATAATGTGGCTATGTCAAATGAACAAACTGATTGGGTAAAAGACAATATATATAGAATCACATACAATAAATAAACCGGGAATATTATGAAAAAATTGCCAGCGGAGCACCAATAAAAAATATCCGTAAATATTCACTTCTATCTACAGAATGATTCATACGAAGCAAATAATCAATCATTGGCTTCTATGACAAAACTATACTTCCGAACCGCTTTTAGCGGTTCGGATTTTTTGTTCACCCAGTATGGGTGTATTCTAACTGGGGCAAGTCCTGAATTATTCCTGAGATAAAAATGGAATAAAAGGTTGTTTATTATCGCATAAACTTTATATTTGTGAGTGAATTTAAAAATATGAAAAATGCTGGTCCTGACAAATCTATTATAATATGCAGAACGATATACATATATTAGTTATACGGTTTAAAAATGAAATTTCTTTGTTGGAAATACCGTTTTTCAGAGGTGCAATTCTTCATGCTTTGCACGGTGAAGCGAATGTATTATTTCATAATCATGTTGACGAATCATCATTTCGCTATTCTTATCCGTTGATACAATATAAAAGGATTCAGGGAAAAGCGGCTATTGTTTGTTTGAAAGAAGGAACGGAAGCTATTGGTCAATTTTTTTCAGAAGGAACTTTTACTTTTAATCTAGGCAATCGCTATGTGAAAATGGAATTAGGATCCGTATTGTCTAGAAAATGCTTGGTTCAGACATGGAACTCAATGTTTAAGTATCGTATTCGTAGATGGATACCTCTTAATTCGGAAAATTACCAGAGATATAAAGCAATGGAAGGCATTTCAGAAAAGATTTCTTTTTTGGAGAGTATTCTGATAGCCAATCTTTTGTCTTTTTCGAAAGGGATAGGGGTTTATGTGGAGAAAGAAATTCAGTGTAAGCTGACATCCTTGTATGATCCTTTCTTGGTTAAAAATAAGGGCATTAAACTAATGGCATTTGATATTGAGTTTGTTACTAATATGTCTTTACCTGATTATATTGGTATCGGAAAAAATGCTAGCATTGGCTATGGAGTCGTCACTCATGTACGTAATGAAACAATAATGATAAATAAATGAAAACAATGAGAGAACATATTTATTTAGCTGCTTTGCTGCATGATATAGGAAAGTTCTATCAGCGAGCAGATACCGGTTCTGTGAAAACAAGTAGATACTTGAAGGAACATTGTAAGGATGAAAGTTCTTTTTGTCCTTTGTTTAACGGACGTTATTCTCATAAACACGTTTTATGGACAGCGCAATTTATAGATGAATATAGATCGGTTTTTCAGAAATTGGTAAAAGAGGACTTTGATGATTGGACGAATAAAAATAATCTGATAAATTTGGCTGCCGGACATCATTTGTCAAATGAGCAGCTATCAGAATGGGGATCACTGATTAAGGAAGCTGATTGTCTTTCTTCCGGTATGGATAGAAATTCGGAGATTGCATTGCGAGACGAACAGGATGAGAATACGAATTGGGATGCTTTCAAGAAGAAACGGATGATTTCAGTCTTAGAAACCGTCGGATTGTCTAAGGCGGAATTGGAGAATGAAAAATGTCAATGGCATTATTTACCTGTAGAAAGTCTTTCTTTGCACAAAAGATGTTTTCCGCAGTCAGGTAAATCGGAGGGTGATCCTGATTATTCGAAACTGTGGGGGCAGTTTCTGAATGAATTTAAATTTATTCAGGCGAACACTTATCATGCATTCTCTGAAACTCTTTTAAATCTTTTGTTTAAATATACAACTTGTATTCCTGCCAGTACCATCAATTTTCCAGATGTGTCTTTGTACGATCATTTGAAGACGACCGCTGCGTTGGCTGTATGTTTGTATGATGTTCGACAGTCTGAGGAAAAACCGGAAAATCCTTTTTTGTTGATAGGAGCGGATTTGAGTGGCATACAATCTTACATTTATCAGGTTGTCTCTAAATATGCTGGTAAGAATTTGAAAGGACGTTCTTTCTATTTGCGTATACTGTCCGATTCTATTGTTCGCTTTTTGTTGAAAGAATTAGGGTTGTTTCAGGCAAATGTTGTTTATAATTCTGGTGGAGGATTTTATATGATTGCGCCTGATACTACAGCAACGAAAACCAGATTAGAAAAAGCCGTGAAGAAGATTGAACAGCAGTTGTTTAAAATACATGGGACCGCATTGTTTGTGGCTATTGATAGTGTCTCTGTGTCTAAGGATGCGTTGATTCATGCTTCTGGAGAAAATCTGCAAAAAGTGTGGAAAGAGTTGTTTGAAAAACGGGAACAGAAAAAATGCGCTAAATTTGCATCACAAATAGAAGAACATTATGAGGCGTTCTTTATGCCTATTGAACATGATGATACTGTAGGACGAGATGTCGTGACAGGAGAAGACTTCTTGCCAGGTGAAAAATATGTGTCGGAAGGAGAATTGAAGCCGCTGAAGCAAATAACAAAAGATCAGATTGTATTGGGGCGTGTTTTGAGGGAATCTGAAATAATGGTTATCTCGACAGAACCGATTGCCTACTGGGCAGATAAGAAAATGATAGAACCTGGTGGTTTGGGTTTTCATTATTATTTCCTTCAGAAAGAAGACTTGTATGCGATGCAGAAGCAACTTCGTGCTTCTGCTGATAAGGTTTCTGTTATCACGTTGAACGGGAAAAATGGGAATTGCGATTTTATGAGCAAAATTGACGGAATCAATAACATTTACGGTTTGGAATTCTACGGTGGAAATGAAATAGGAGAGAAGGAAATGCCAACATTTGAGGATATGTGTAACAAGCACATAGCGAAAGATGCTTTCAAAAGATTGGGCGTTTTGCGAATGGATGTAGATAATTTGGGCCAAATTTTCCAACAGGGAATCCTTCCGGAGCGAGCAACCTTGTCAAGATATGCTGCATTAAGTCGTTCGTTTGATTATTTCTTTTCTGGATACCTGAATACAATTTGGAAAGAGAATTTTCCTGAGCAATCCTTTATTATATATAGTGGTGGTGATGATGTCTTTATTGTAGGTAGTTGGGAAATTACGATTAAAATAGCAGAACGTATACGTGGTGATTTCAAACAGTTTACCTGCGAAAATCCAGTATTCTCGCTATCGGGGGGGATTGCTATTGTTTCTCCCAAATTCCCCATCATGAAAGGTGCGGAAGAGAGCGATGGAGAAGAAAAAAGGGCTAAAGGACATCAAAACTTCGGACAGACGAAAAATTCGGTTTCATTTATGGGTATGCCTTTGAATTGGGAACGTGAATTTCCGCAGGTACAATCTTTGAAGGATGAAATAGTAGCAGCCAATGCAAAGAACCAGTTGCCTAAATCTTTCATATCAAAAATTTTAAGTCATTTGGCCAATGCGGAAATGGAAAATCATAAAATAAAAGCCATAAAGACTTATTGGATGATAACTTATGATTTAAGCCGAATGTGCAGTCGCATATCGGATCTATTAGTGAGAAATATGATTAATTGTTGTAAAACAGAAGTTTGTACAAACAACGGATCACTGAACGGACAACCGATAGAGACTGATTATCATTTGTTGGAACTATGGGCAATGGCATGTCGGTGGGCAGAATTAGAGATTAGACAGAAAAGTAGTAATAACGTTTAAATAATAAATTTATGATGGGAGACAATTATCAAAAAACGAAAAAATATTCATCGGATAGGCAAGGTGGATATTCAAATGAGAATCAAGCTGCGGATCCTAAATACATATTTGAGAGTGCGGGTTATAAGGCGGAGTGGATAACTAACGAAGCGGATGCCCTATTGCCGGAATTTGCGGATAAAATGGGGAAATATATGGCTGATAATAAATTGACTAATTCAAAGATTCGTAGTATCTATGGAGAAATCAAGCGCATTCAAATGGGCGAATTTGAAAAAGAAAAAGCCTCTTTTTATTTATTGAAGCCTAAAGTCGCTTATGCTTTAGGGCGGGATAACAAAAATAAGGGTTTACAGTTGTTTAAATTCATCTTTGACAGGTCAGCCAAAGATGTGTCGGATCAAAAAACATATCATAATTTTTGCAACTTGTTGGAAGCTATTCTGGCTTATCACAAAGCGAATGGAGGAGATTGACTAATATAATTTAATACACTAGATCATGGCAACAATAAAATTGGAAAAGAAAATAGTTTATACCGGGATTATCACATTGAAGACCGGTTTACATATTGGTGGAACAAACGCGTCTTTGAATATAGGCGGTCCTGATAACTTTGTAGTACGCAATCCGATTGATAACATCCCATATATACCAGGAAGTTCGTTGAAAGGGAAGATGCGTGCTTTGGTAGAGATTCTAAATGGAGAAACGAATGGTGGTAAACCAACAAACAGAGTAGATACAAAGGCAGGTGCATTGTTTGGTGTCTCGGCTGATGCAGGTGGACATCCATCCCGTTTGATTGTACGAGATTCAGTGATGATTACGGAGCTGGACACAGAGGATGAATTGAATCTGTATGGATTAACTCGGAAAGATGTTCCAGATTTCAGCCATACGGATCTTCCCTATACGGAAAGTAAGACGGAGGTTGCGATAGATCGGATTACAGCAAAGGCAAATCCGCGTACGTTCGAGCGTGTTCCGGCAGGTGCCCAGTTCAAACTGAATATGGTTCTGAATGTTTTTGAAGGAGAAGATGAATCTTCTTTAAAAGCAACAGTGGTTCAAGCCATTAGTCTTTTGGAAGATGATTATTTGGGAGGAAACGGGTCACGTGGCTATGGACAGGTTTCGGTAAAAATAGTAAAGGAAGAATTTAAAACGTATTGATCATGGCTACGTTTACCGTTATAAAAATGACTCATTTTTCTCCTTTGCATATCGGTACGGGAAAGGAAAACTATGATTTTTCGGCTTCTGACTTACATTCGGATACTCTTTTATCTGCTTTAGCGGCAATGAGGGTGCAGATGGGGCAGACGGAGAATTTAGAATCTTTTCTTTCTTCTTTTCTGTTGAGCTCAGCTTTTCCTTTTTATGAGAACCGTTATTTTCTTCCTAAAATGCAGGGAAAAATAAAGATTGTCGTGAAAGGAAAAGCGGAATCTGAATATCGGAAGAGTTTGAAGAAAATTCACTATATAGAATCTGAACTTTGGCAAAAATTGTCGAGAGGAGAAACGTTGGAGTTAGAAACCATCCAACAGATTCAAGGAGATTTGTTGTTGAAGAAAGAAGATGGTATTTCTGTGTGTAAATCGCAAGTAAGCGAAAGGGTTAGTGTATCCAGAGCTTCAGAAGATGCTGAACCTTTCTTTTTTGATTGGAAATTCTTTGACCGAAAAGCCGGATTGTACTGTTTGACAGATGCAAAGGGCGAATTGTTGGATGAAATAATCCAGTTGTTTATTCTTTTGGGAGAGACGGGATTGGGAACGGACAAAAATATAGGAGGAGGAAAATTCTCTGTTGAAACAAGTACTCTTTCTATTGAAAGTGTCAGAGATGCAAATGCTATGCAATTGTTGTCTTTATATATTCCGACAAAAGATGAAACCGAGTTTTTGAATTTGTCACAATCAAAGTATACGTTGTTATTACGTGGTGGATATATGGCAGGAAGCCGGGAAGAGAGTCTGCGCCATTTGCGTAAGAAATCTATATATGCGTTTGGTGTAGGTTCGGTATTTCTCACTACTCAGCCATTAAAAGGCAAGATTGTGGATTTGCGACCCAATTGGAATGACGAGCGGATGCATACGGTTTTGCGCAGTGGACGTCCATTTTGCTTACCTGTTAAATTGAATTAGCTATGAGTCAAATAACAATAAAAACCTTGACATCCGTCCATATTGGTTCGGGAGAGACGTTTCAATATGGAAATGATTTTGTTCGGGGAAAAGATGCGGATGGTGATTTAATCATAGGCATTGTAGAACCAAAACAAGTATTGGCACTAATTGGAGAAAAAAATCTGGACGCATGGGTAACAGCGATTGATGGGGGACGTTCTACGGACCAAATAGTGAAGCAGTATGCTCCCTCAGCGAAACTTGAACAGTATTCTCGTCGTATCATCTTGTCATGGGCAAATGAGATAAAGCCGACAGATACGTTGAAAGAATATATTCATGACGGATTGGGTAGACCTTATATTCCGGGTAGTTCTATAAAAGGAGCGATTCGAACGGCAGTTTTGGCAAGTTGTTGCAAAGAAAGAGACAATTTGGAACAATATGCTAGAAATAAATCAGGCAAAGTGACAGCAAAAATAATAGAACAAAAGTTCTTTGGAAAGGATGCTAATTCTGATGTGTTTCGTTTCTTGCATGTTGGTGATGCTTTTTTCGGGAAAAATTATGAGGCGGCTGTTCGCATGGTGAATATTAATGAGCGAGAGAAAGCCGGTTTCTGGGATATGACGAAGTCACAATTGCTGGAGGTGTTGTCTCCAGATGATGAAGCGATTTTTGAATTGAGGTTGAAAACCGAACTTTATGAGAGAGCAAAAGTTGCTACCGCTTTGTTGCCTGAGTGTATGCATACATTGCCTGAATTGTTTCAAACGATTAATCAGTATACAAAGAATTTGATAAAACAAGAAATCTCATACTGGATGGAACGGCAAGACAAAGATGATAGCGGTAAAGTGGATGACTATTTGGAAAGAATGAGACAACTATTGGCGGAAGTAGAGCAATGTCAGATTGGTAAGGAGTGTGTTTTGCGTGTAGGGGCTGGATCCGGTTGGCGTTTTATAACCGGTGCTTGGACTGAAAATTGGAGAACTTTTGAAACAACAGTTGTTCCTGCGGCTCGTCGTAACAATCAAAGATATACGCAATTTCATTTTCCAAAAACAAGGCGTGTTGATGAAGAGTGTGATGTACTTGGATTTGTTAAACTGTCAATACTAACTGAATAATGGCTCATATTCATATTTCTTTAATCGGTGGTCAATCTTATCCTGTGTATTTAGGTATTGCAGATCTGAATCCGGATGGGATTATATTGATTCATTCTTCTCAGTCAAGAGAAGAAGCGGAACGTATACAACAAGAGATTGATGCTCCTACTCATTTGCTGGAATTTGATCCTGTTGATATTCAGAGCATCTATCATCAGTTGGAAAAGAACTTTACACGACTTTCTTCAGATGATATTTATACGGTTAATATAACCGGTGGAACTAAATTATGGTCTATAGCTTTTTATGAATATTTTAAGCGATATTCCAATGCCAAACTGATTTATATCGATCAAAATAATTGTGTCTGCAATCTTGTGACTTTGGAGAAGTATCAATCTGTTGTTTCGTTTGATACCGATTCTGTGCTCCGTTTGAATGGAACGAAAGCAGAATCCTATTTGTTATATCAAGATTATACAGAGGCTGATAAAAACTGTATTAATAGAATCAAAAAACTTCGTCGTCATTCTTATGAAAAATTTAATGCTTTTTCTATTCCAAATAAAAAATGGGAGAATGAGTTGAAACAAAAGAAGTTGGGCAGTTGGAGTCTGGAAGACGGTAGTCAGATAGAATGGGACAAGGAAACAACAACAATCAAGATATTGCTGATAAATAATAAATCAGAAAAATTGAACGATACGCTGACTTCCCAGCATATATTTAATTTGTTTTTTCATACAGGTTGGTTTGAATATGAAGTTGCGAGTCTGCTTTCTACATGGCAATATGCAAAGGAAATACGCATGAATGTCAAGTTCCCTTATAATGCAGAGCGGAATCCGAAGAATGAGATTGATTTGATTGTAAATACGGGCAATCGCCTTTTGTTTGTGGAATGTAAAACGCAGATAAACGACATTACAGACATTGATAAATTCAGAACTGCTGTGAAAAATTATGGTGGCATGGCCTGCAAAGCTTTATTTGTGACCTATGCTCGAATGAAGGAGACTGCTGCGGAGAAATGTGAAGACAGTGGCATTTCATCATTTAGTATTCAAGACTGTAACCAATCTTTTTTTAGTATTCAAGAGATGTTGCATCTAAAGTTGGAACAAGAATTATTTGCTATTAATAAAAAATAGAAATCGTAACAAATTATGAATCGAAAAGTCTTTATATCTGTGCTTGGAACAGGTTTTTATAGCTCTTGTAGTTATGTAAAAGGTGATTTCATCTCTTCGGAAACTCGTTTTGTACAACAAGCCACTATGGAGTACGTGGATATTGCTCATTGGGGTGTGGACGATGCAGTCTTCATTTTATTGACGGATGGCTCCCGAAAGAATAATTGGGATATGGAGATTACTTCTAGAAAAAACTTTCGGACGAATGAAGTAGAATCTTATAAAAGTTTGCAAGCTGTTTTGAAAGAAATGAATTTGCCTTGTCTGGTTCATGACATTTCCATCCCTGATGGAAAAAATGAAGAAGAAATGTGGCAGATTTTTACGAAACTTTTCGATGTATTAGATAGCGGTGATGAATTATATTTTGATTTGACTCACAGTTTCCGTTATCTTCCAATGCTGATTTTGGTTTTTGGAAATTATGCAAAGTTTTTAAAAGATACAACCGTGAAGCATATATCTTATGGTAATTATGAAGCGCGTGATTTGCTAATGAATCAGGCTCCCATCATTGATTTATTACCTTTGGTTGCTTTACAGGAGTGGACTTTTGCAGCTGCAAACTTTAAGAACTTCGGAAAAATGGGAGATTTGACTACTTCTATTGTTTCTGTTACCAATCGTTGGTCCATAGCGACCAAGCAAGAAAGAAGAGTAAAAGAGTCAATCATAAACTTAAAGAATAATATCAATGAATTTGAAAAACGTATAGTGACTTGCAGAGGACGTGAACTGCTAAAAGGAGACGCTGTGAATGCTGTCAAACAGCATATCGATATGGCGTTAGACAGTAGTTTCCCTCAACCTATAAAGGAAATCTTGCGAAGTCTGAAAGATGGGATTATGCAGTTCTCTAATGAATCGGTTGATAATTTGCGATATGCTATCAATTGGTGCATTAAATATAATATGGTGCAGCAAGCATATACTTTGGGACAAGAATCTATAATCACTATTTTGTGCGAAAAAATGAAGGCTGTTAATCCATTCGCTCCTACAGAGGAAAAAGAATTCCGTAGCTATATAGCTGCTATTTTAGGAATTAATGTAAAATACGTGAATGATGAGAAAGAATGGAACATAACATTAACCCGACATCGTTTATTAAGTAGAGCTTTCTTTTCATTAGAATGGGTAAAGCAATTGCGGAAACCGTATGGGAAAATGACAACGAATAGAAATCAGATTAATCATGCCGGTTTTTTGGGTACAGTCAGTGCAACGCTGATTATTAAACAACTTCAGGAAACAATAGAGGCCTGTTTTTCAATACTCGATCAGTCGTTGGAAATGCCGACCGTACCAAAAATGGGTGAGAAATTATTGATAAATTTGTCTAATCATCCTTCTGCTTTGTGGGAACAGAAACAACGAGATGCTGCTGAAGTCTATGGTGAATGTGTCGACTTACCTTTTCCGAATATAGAATCATCTTATGATGAAATAGAGATAGAACGCTTGGCGAAGGAATATTTTGATAAAATCCAAAAAATGAGAGGTGACCGTCAATTAACTGTTCATGTGATGGGGGAATTTACTTTTTCTTGTTCGCTAATTGAAAAGTTGCGCAAAAATGGCATTAAATGTATTGCTTCTTGTGCCGAACGGCAGGTTGAAATTGTGGGTAATAGTATAAAGCAAGTTGTTTTCAATTTTGAACGTTTTAGAGAATATGGCTGCAAATAAGAAAATCATACTGAAAGATGGGCAGCAGCGGGCTTTTGAGTTGTTGCAGGATTTTATTCGCAATAAGGATAAGAAAGTTTTTATTCTGAAAGGATATGCGGGTACTGGTAAAACTACGATGATGAAAGTTCTGATAGAAGAGTTGAAACGTCGAAATTTGCACTTTTCCTTATTAGCTTCTACGGGTAGGGCTGCAAAAATTCTGAGTAACACAACTGGTCAACAAGCTGCAACTGTACATGGTACAATCTATAAATACAATGATTTGAATCAAAATCTGGAAGAATTGATCCAACAACGAGAGGCAAAAGGGGGTGATTCTGGCGGACAGTTGTTGCTTAATTTTGAGTTGAATCCGGTTTCTCATACAAAAAGGACTGAAGAGTGGTATTACATTGTGGACGAAGCCTCTATGATTTCTGATAAAGAAGATGCTACAGCCGTGCAGGCTTCATTTGGAAGCGGAAGATTGTTGAAAGATTTGTTGGATTATGATTCGAAGGGTAAATTTCTGTTTGTAGGTGATGCTTGTCAACTTCCACCTATCTCTCAAAAGGTGTCTCCGGCATTATCTCTTCAGTATTTTAGGGATGTTTTCTCTATATTAGCATCAGAAGTCGAATTGACTGAAATCGTGCGGCAAGACAAAGGAAACGATATTGTACTCTCCTCTCAAAAAATAAGGCGTTTGTATGCTAATCCACAGCCGTGGAAGTGGGCGAAATTTCCATTTCGTGGTTGTAAAAACATACATATTGTAAATAGTCAGGTAGAATTGATACAACTGTATATACAGCGGATAAAGAAGAAAGGTCTGAATAACTCTACCCTGTTGTGTTATTCTAATCGGCAGTGTGATACGATTACTCAAATCGTTCGTCCATCCTTAAATATAAACAGTGCTGAGTTGGCTATTGGTGATTTATTGTTGGTGACGCAAAATAACTATATATCTGGATTGATGAATGGTGATTTGGTTGTTGTAGAATCTGTAACTCATAAAGAAGTGCGAGCTGGATTGACGTTTTTGAATGTGACGGTAAAAGAACTGTTCACGGAGAAAAGCTATTCACAACTGATGATTGCGGATATTTTATATCAGAATCAGATAAATCTTTCGCAAATCCAACAAAAAGAATTGTTTATAGATTTTTATAAACGAATGAAACTGAGAGGTATTCGGCAGGGAAAGGATGAATTTAATCGGCAGATGATGCAGGATCCTTACTTGAATGCTTTGAGGGCTGTGTTTGGTTATACGTTAACTTGCCACAAGGCACAGGGTGGAGAATGGGAATACGTGTTTCTTGATATTCCTCGTTCGGTACCTTGTATTGAAAAGCCTTATGTATATCAATGGATATATACGGCGATGACACGTGCTAAGCAAGAATTGTATATTGTAGATGATTTTTGGGTAATTTAAAAAAATAGAAGATGGAACTGGTCTTGAATACATTTGGAACTTCTCTTAATCGTGATAATGAAGGTTTTGTTGTCACTCATAAAGATGGCAGACAGCGGATTCCTGTAGCTGGAATAAAGTCGATACAGATTAGTCGAGGAGCTCAGATCACAAGCGATGCAGTAATGCTTGCTATAGAGCATGAAATAGAAGTGCTGTTTATGGATAAGTCCGGTATGCCGATTGGGCGAATCTGGAGTCCTAGGTATGGTTCTGTATCTACCATTCGTAAAGGACAGTTGAATTTCACGTTTTCTAACGATGCCTTGCAATGGATTAAGGAGATTATTCGTCGTAAAATAGAGAACCAACAAGCTTTGTTGTTGATGATGCGGACAGATAATGTAGCTATCAATCGGAAACGTGAAAAAAATATAGCTCGTTTGGAAGACTATCGAACGAAAATCACTTCTTTGAACGGTGAAATCGTTTCAGATGTGGCAGCTCAACTGAGAGGGTGGGAAGGCGTAGCTTCAAAGATTTATTTTGAAACACTGAACGATTTGATTCCTGAAGAATACCGTTTTGAAATGCGTACTCAACATCCGGCTATGGATGTGGTAAATGCTTTTTTGAACTATGGATATGGTGTATTGTATGGAAAAATAGAAGGTGCTTTGATAAAAGCGGGAATTGACCCTTATATCGGAATTTTGCATAGAGATGATTATAATCGTCCAGTATTGGTCTATGATGTGATAGAACTTTATCGGATTTGGGTAGATTATGTCGTGTATAGTTTGGTTGTACAGCAAGTAGTAACGGATGAATATTATTCGGTTCGTGAAGATGGCTCTTATTGGTTAGAATCATTGGGACGGCGTGTTCTTATTCAATCTTTGAATGATTATTTGGATGAGATAATCACTGTAAAAGGGGTAAATCGCTCGCGTTTGACTCAGATTCAACTTTATGCGCAGGATTTGGCACAATTGTTTAAAAAATATGAATAGTATATGTTATCTGCAGGAGTAAATCTTTTGAGAGATTCGGATACGCTCAGGAAAGTCACAGTTGATTATTTATATCATAGCCTTCGGAATCCGAAAGAGGAAGTGAAATCTCGTATTCATCAGTTGCGTGTTGTGAGGAGTTTGGACGAAAAACAATATAAAGTTTTGAAACGTGAACTTCCATATATTGTATGTGGAATGTTCAATCCTCCTTATCGGCGAACAGAGAACTTTGCTTATACTGAATATTTTATAGTTGATATAGATCATATATCTGAAAAAGGGTTGAATCTGGGTGTGGTTCGCGATCAGGTGGAACGGGACGAAAGGGTTGTGCTTTCTTTTTTATCTCCGAGTGAGGATGGATTGAAAGTATTGTTTCGTTTGAAGGAACGTTGTTATGATGCAGGAATTTATTCTTTGTTCTATAAAGCATTTTTGTTGGCTTTTTCAAAGCAATATCATTTGGAACAGGTGATTGACGAACGTACTTGTGATGTATGCCGAGCCTGTTTTATAAGCATTGATCCGTATGCTTATTATTGTTCGGAATCAATTCCGGTAGACATGAGCACTTATCTGTCAGTTTCGGATACTACTTCTATGTTCGATTTGAAACATGAGTTGGAACAACAGGTAAAAAAAGAAAAGATAACAGTTGTGTCACCGGATGAAAAGATAAAAGATCCGGATCAAGAAACTATAAATCGAATAAAACAATTATTGCAACCTCAGTTGAAACAGAAATTGCAAAATAAGAAAGTCCCTTATGTGCCTGAATGTTTGGATGATATAATAAACGATTTGAAAAAATATATAGAAAAAACGGGACTGATCGTTTACGAAATAATGAATATTCAGTATGCTAAAAAGATTCGTTGTAAAATGGGTGTACGTTTGGGCGAAATCAATTTGTTTTATGGTAAGCGTGGCTTTAGTGTTGTTCAGTCCCCTCGTAGTGGAACATCAGATGAATTGAATAGACTATTGGCTGATTTGATAACATCTTACTTATTGACTAACGAAATGATTTAATTGGTATATGGGAAAGAGTAAAAAGAAAGAATTGACATTTCCACAGAAGATGAATAAATTGATGCATGCAGGCGTAGATAATAACCTGATGATTTATAATCGTCAACACGATCTTTCTTCTATTGAAAGTTTAGACGAACGTATCAAACGGGTGATAGGCTTACTAAATGTTCCTAAAAAAAAATCATTGAATATGTTATTTTTTGTCATGTACGATATAGAAAGTAATAAAGTACGTAATCAAGTTGCTAAGTACTTGTTGAGGAAAGGATGTTTTCGTGTTCAACGTTCTATTTTCTTGGCAGATTTGAATAATCAGGACTATGAGCAGATTCGTTCAGATTTATCAGAAGTGCAGGCTTGTTATGATAATCATGATAGCATTATGATCGTACCGATATCTACAGACTTTCTTCGTTCTATGAAGATTATTGGGAAGTCAATAGATATTGATATTATAATGAATTCTAAGAATACACTGTTTTTTTAGAATGTTTATGTTTTCGTTCTTTGAAATATTGTTTATCTTTGCAGGCTTTTAAAAAGAGAACTTTTTTCTTTTTTTAGGGTGACTCTTTTATGCTTTCTGTTGTTTTCTGTTGAAAATGACGTGATTATAATGATAACTCTCATAGAGTACTTCCAGTATAATAAGGATTAAGACTTCTTGAAGATAACGTGCAGCACTGACAACGGCTCATAGAGTACTTCCAGTATAATAAGGATTAAGACTAAACGCCAACATTTCCTGCCTCATACGTATCTAGTGTCTCATAGAGTACTTCCAGTATAATAAGGATTAAGACACCTCGGATAACACCACAGGCAAAGAAGAACTTACTCATAGAGTACTTCCAGTATAATAAGGATTAAGACCTTACTTCTTGATATATTGCCATGTTCACCTCACACTCATAGAGTACTTCCAGTATAATAAGGATTAAGACATCAGGTATCTTCTCAACCAAATTAGCAACATGGCTCTCATAGAGTACTTCCAGTATAATAAGGATTAAGACTTCATAATTATGTTGTCTTAAATGATTAAATAAAAACTCATAGAGTACTTCCAGTATAATAAGGATTAAGACTGTTCAGGAAATTGGAATCACTGTTGCTCTGTGCAACTCATAGAGTACTTCCAGTATAATAAGGATTAAGACACGGTCTTGCCGTCTCCAGTGGTGAATATTTCACCTACTCATAGAGTACTTCCAGTATAATAAGGATTAAGACTACGTAACTGGTTAGGCTGCACCCTCTGCATCACTCATAGAGTACTTCCAGTATAATAAGGATTAAGACCGACTTTTTCCATTGCATCTTTTTATTGAATTTAAACTCATAGAGTACTTCCAGTATAATAAGGATTAAGACCACATTAACATTTGCTCGTTCATGTCAGCCGACACCCGGCTCATAGAGTACTTCCAGTATAATAAGGATTAAGACCTCGCCGCTATTGTTTCTATATACTTCCATGATCTTCTCATAGAGTACTTCCAGTATAATAAGGATTAAGACTTCTTAGCACCTGCGTTAAATAACGCAATTAACGTCTCATAGAGTACTTCCAGTATAATAAGGATTAAGACGATATTAGCGTGTTTGCTTGTCCTCCTAGCCATTTTCTCATAGAGTACTTCCAGTATAATAAGGATTAAGACTCTGCTATTGGTATATATACATTCATCATTTAATGCTCATAGAGTACTTCCAGTATAATAAGGATTAAGACATCAAAGAAATTTTTATTTTCTTTGTGTGTGCAAGCTCATAGAGTACTTCCAGTATAATAAGGATTAAGACTTGCGCACCATATCGAGCGTACAACCTTCGGGCAATGTCTCATAGAGTAACTTCCAGCATAATAAGGATTAAGATGCAACATACTTGCTAAAATCAATCATAATTGTATAGCTCATAGAGTAACTTCCAGTATAATAAGGATTATGACATTGCATTGTTAATCTCTGACAAAGAAACAGCTTTCATAGAGTTGCTTCCAGTATAACCTAACCTTAAAATCCGCGACTTAATCTAATAAAACAACCTCTTTGGGCGGCATTTTTTTGCTGTAATGGATAATTTGTCAGTTTGATGACCGACCTTATATTATATAGTGAACAATTGGTTGATTTCTGCCACCAATAAAAAACGGTAAACCATTTGTGAGACGAATTACAACGTGTTTTTGTTTTGTATACGAAACAAAAATACTATATTTGTATTTTATATATAGAACAATACCAGATATGGACAAGGAACAAATAAAGCAGATAATTGGTGAAAATCAAGAGTTTGTCAAAGATATAACATTTATGGAACGTCCTTTTACTTTTGAGGATGCAGGTAATTATGTGTTTTTAGGTATTCGCCGGGCTGGAAAATCCTATTTGATGTATCAGCGGATACACCAACTTCTGAAAAAAGGGCATAAGATAGAAGAAATACTTTATATCAATTTTGAGGACGAGCGTTTTATCGGCTTGAAATCAGAAGAGTTGAACGATATAAAATTGGCATACGAAGAGACTTTCCCCTATCAGCCTATCTTCTTTTTGGATGAGATACAAGTTGTAGACGGGTGGGAAAAGTTCGTTCGTCGGTTGGTAGATAAAAAATATCGTGTATATGTGACTGGAAGTAATGCGAAGATGTTGAGTAGTGAGATTGCTACGACATTAGGCGGGCGTTTTCTTATTCAGGAGGTATATCCGTATTCTTTTCGTGAGTTTCTTCTTTCGCAGGATATAATCTTAAAAACAAACTGGCTTTATACTCCAAGTTTACGTAATGAAGTGGTGCGCACTTTTGATGCTTATTTTTATAATGGGGGATTTCCTGAATTGATAGCATTTAAAGATAAACGTTCTTGGTTGAGCGGGCTTTATCAGAAAATATTCTTTGGTGATCTGGTGGCCCGTTATGCACTACGTAATTCGGATTCGATGAGTTTGTTGGTGAAAAAACTTGCTGAAAGTGTCATGCAACCCTCTTCTTACAATCGACTTAAAAATATAGTATCTTCAGCGGGAGAGAGCGTGGGGGTGCGAACAGTTATTGACTATGTGGGATATTTGGAAGAAACTTGGCTGATATTCAGTATTGAAAATTATGCAGCTCGTTTTGCGGAAAGAGAGAGTAACCGGAAATACTATTTTATTGATAATGGCATTTTGAATCTGTTTATCTTTAATCCGGAAACTTTGTTGTTGGAGAATTTAGTAGCTGTCTCTTTATATAGAATGGTTGGAAAGGAGCTATATTTCTATAATCAAAATGTAGAAGTTGATTTTTATATCCCTGATCAGAAATGGCTTGTTCAAGCATCATATAATATTTCTGATACTCAAACTTTTACTCGTGAAGTAAATGGGCTTTTGAAAACAGCAAAGTTCTTAAAGGCGGAGAAGTTACAAATTGTGACTCGTAATGAAGAACGTACGGTGGAACAGGATGGTTTTACAATAGAGGTGATTCCCATTTGGAAATGGATGATAATGCTAGAGAATAAGTGACATCAGGGTAAAGTGGATGAGACAACAAAAAGAAAATTGGAAAAATAACTAATACAATTTATATATGGGCTGTTTAATGAATTTATTGTGGTTGTTGCTTGGTGGTATCTTTACTGCCGTTGAATACCTCATTTCAAGTATATTGATGATGCTTACCATTATTGGTATTCCGTTTGGTATGCAAACCTTGAAACTGGCAGGACTTGCTTTGTGGCCTTTCGGTAAAGAAGTAAGAAGTGGAAACCGCTCTGGCGGTTGCCTTTATATATTGATGAATATCCTGTGGATATTTTTGGGTGGCATTTGGATCTGTCTGTCCCATTTGGTTTTCGGGGCTATATTATGTATTACTATCATTGGTATTCCTTTTGGCTTACAGCACTTTAAATTGTCAGCTTTGGCATTATCACCTTTTGGGAAAGACATTATAACAGTGTAAGAGTAGTTGTAGGGAAGCGTATGCTTATAATTAAAAGTTATAATGCATAATTAGAAACTATTGGCGGGTCTTGATTGTTTACCGTACCTTTGCACCCGGAAAACAATTAAAGATAAAAAGATATGATTTCAACA
The DNA here is from genome assembly GCF_015667765.1 of Bacteroides sp. 1001302B_160321_D4. Taxonomy (NCBI): domain Bacteria; kingdom Pseudomonadati; phylum Bacteroidota; class Bacteroidia; order Bacteroidales; family Bacteroidaceae; genus Bacteroides; species Bacteroides sp. 1001302B_160321_D4. The sequence goes on from NZ_JADPLO010000019.1 coordinate 33,992, forward strand.
GCTACAAAAACTTTGCAGGCAAATAATAAAATGATTTATGTTGCACTGCTTTCTACTCTGACTTTCTTTCTTTTTTTAGACTATATTCCAGGATTGGAAGCATGGTCGGCTTGGGTAACTCCTCCGGTTGCTTTGTTCCTCGGACTTATTTTTGCATTGACTTGCGGACAAGCACATCCAAAGTTTAATAAGAAAACCTCTAAATATCTGTTGCAATATTCAGTTGTAGGATTGGGATTTGGTATGAATCTTCATTCTGCTTTAGCTTCCGGTAAGGAAGGTATGGAGTTTACGGTCATTTCGGTGATCGGAACCTTGGTAATAGGTTGGTTTATCGGACGTAAGTTGTTTAAGATCGACCGTAATACAGCTTATCTTATCAGTTCGGGAACCGCTATCTGTGGTGGTAGTGCTATCGCAGCAGTGGGACCAGTGTTGAAAGCGAAGGACAGTGAAATGTCTGTGGCATTAGGTACAATCTTTATCTTGAACGCTATTGCACTTTTCATTTTTCCTGCCATTGGTCATGCATTGAATATGGATCAACAACAGTTTGGAACATGGGCAGCCATTGCCATTCATGACACCAGTTCTGTAGTAGGTGCAGGAGCTGCTTATGGCGAAGAAGCATTGAAAGTGGCAACCACTATTAAACTGACCCGTGCGCTTTGGATTATCCCGATGGCTTTTGCTACTTCCTTTATTTTCAAGAGCAAAGGACAAAAGATAAGTATTCCATGGTTTATCTTCTTCTTCGTGTTGGCATTGGTAGTAAACACTTATTTGCTGGATGGAGTACCACAATTGGGAGCGGCTATTAACGGTATTGCCCGTAAAACTCTGACGATTACCATGTTTTTCATCGGTGCTTCTCTTTCTATTGATGTATTGAAAGCAGTTGGAATAAAGCCTTTGGTTCAAGGGATTTTGCTTTGGGTAATAATCAGCTTGAGCACATTGGCATACATTTATTTTGTATAAGAGGAAAAAAGAGAGAATTATATAAAAGAGAAAAAGGTGGGAGAATGATCGTAGTAAACGATTTTCTCCCACCTTTGTTTATTCAGTTTTAGTCTGTGGATAAAGCAGAATTAAAGCAAATTATTTCTTCTTCAATTCTTCAAAGATTAATCCTTCCAGTTCTTCAGCCAGTTCAGGATTATCCATGATGCATTGTTTGGCGGCATCACGTCCTTGTCCTAACTTAGTATCGTTGTAGCTATACCATGAACCGCTCTTCTTGATGATTCCCAAGTCAGCACCCAAGTCGATGATTTCTCCGGAATGGGAGATACCCTCACCGAACATGATGTCAAATTCTGCTTTGCGGAAAGGAGGTGCTACTTTATTCTTCACCACTTTCACCTTAGTCAGTTTACCGAGAATCTCTTCGCCATCTTTGATCGGTTGGCTACCACGGATATCCAAACGTACAGAAGCGTAGAACTTCAAAGCGTTACCACCGGTTGTTGTTTCCGGGTTACCGAACATAACACCGATCTTCTCACGCAACTGGTTGATGAAAATACAAGTAGTACGTGTCTTGCTCACAGCAGCTGTCAACTTACGAAGAGCCTGCGACATCAAACGTGCTTGAAGGCCTACTTTGTTATCACCCATGTCGCCTTCGATTTCCGCTTTAGGAGTCAGTGCAGCTACAGAGTCAATAACGATGATGTCGATAGCAGAAGAACGAATCAGTTGTTCCGCAATCTCCAACGCTTGCTCGCCGTTATCCGGTTGAGAGATATAAAGATCATCGATATTTACGCCCAGTTTAGATGCGTAGAAACGGTCGAAAGCGTGTTCGGCATCAATAAAAGCAGCGATACCGCCGGCCTTTTGTGCTTCAGCAATGGCGTGGATAGCCAATGTTGTTTTACCGGAAGACTCCGGGCCATAGATTTCGATGATTCTACCTCTAGGGTAACCTCCAACGCCAAGTGCCACGTTCAGGGCAATAGAGCCTGTCGGGATCACTTCTACTTGTTCAACACTATCATCACCCATTTTCATGATAGAACCTTTACCGAAGCTCTTTTCTATCTTTTCCATGGCAGCCTGTAAGGCTTTTAGTTTTTCGCTTGATGCCATTTTATTATCTGTTTCAAAATTAAGTTCGTCTTTTTTTGCCATACCTTATTCTTATATAATTAATGGAGTTATTGATTTAAAATCTGTGAGGCATGTTCTTTGGTCTTCACTTCTTTGGGAGTGATAATCCGTTCTACGATTCCCTCTTCATTTATCAGGAAAGTAGTGCGGAAAGTACCCATGTAAGCACGTCCGTACAGTTTCTTTTCTCCCCATACTCCAAATTCTTCTACTAACTTTTTGTCAGTGTCAGCAATCAGAGTGAAAGGAAGATTGTTCTTTTCGATGAATTTCTGGTGCGACTTTTCATTGTCTACGCTGACACCGATTACTTCATAGCCGGCTTTACGTAGTTCGGAATAGTTGTCGCGCAGGTTACACGCTTGTGCGGTGCAACCTGATGTACTGTCCTTTGGGTAGAAGTACAACACAATTTTTTTTCCTTTATAAGCACTTAAACGGATTTCTTCGCCTTTCTCATTGATACCCAAGACTTCCGGTGCTTTATCTCCTACGTTTATCATAACTTTCTTTTAATGAATAGGTGTACGCTTATAATTCCAAATCCTTGTCGAACTCTTCATGCCAGGGAAGACCTTGCTTATTGAGTTGTTCCATGAACGGATCCGGATTGAATTCTTCTACATTGTTTACACCCGGACGGTTCCATTCGCCTTTGAAGAACATCATGGCTCCAATCATTGCCGGAACTCCGGTGGTGTAGCTTACTCCCTGCATACCGGTTTCCTGATAAGCTTCCTGGTGACTACAGTTGTTGTATACATAGTAAGTACGTTCCTTACCATCTTTCAGACCACGGATACGGCAACCGATAGAAGTTTCTCCTTCGTAGTTTTCTCCTAAATCCTGCGGGTTAGGCAATACAGCCTTCAAGAATTGCAATGGTACAATCTTCATTCCGTTGTAATCAACCTCGTCGATTCGTGCCATACCGATGTTTTGGATAACGCGTAAATGAGTTAAATACTCCTGTCCGAAAGTCATCCAGAAACGTGCACGTTTGATAGTCGGATAATGTTTCACCAAAGATTCCAGTTCTTCGTGATAAAGAAGATAAGAGTCACGCGGACCGATGTTCGGGTATGTCAGGTCTTTGTGGATTTCCAGCGGACCGGTAGTTACCCATTTGCCATTTTCATAATAGCGTCCGTTCTGCGTAATTTCGCGAATGTTGATTTCCGGATTGAAGTTTGTAGCAAAAGCCTTATGATGGTTACCTGCGTTGCAGTCTACGATGTCCAGATATTGAATTTCATCAAAATAATGTTTAGCTGCATAAGCAGTATAGATACCGCTTACTCCCGGGTCGAATCCGCAGCCGAGGATAGCTGTCAGACCTGCTTCTTTGAAACGATCGTGATAAGCCCACTGCCAGCTGTATTCAAAATGAGCTTCATCTTTCGGCTCATAGTTGGCGGTGTCCAGATAGTTCACTCCGGCTTTCAGACAAGCTTCCATAATCGTCAGATCCTGATAAGGGAGAGCCACATTAATCACCATTTCGGGTTTGAAATCGTTGAATAAGGCTACCAGCTCCTCTACATTGTCTGCGTCAACTTTTGCTGTTTTTATATTGGGGTTACCTATTGCCTCGACGATTTTATCGCATTTCTCTTTCGTACGACTGGCAATCATGATATCTGTAAATACATCGGCATTTTGTGCCACTTTGTGTGCAACGACAGTGCCAACACCGCCTGCACCAATAATAAGAACTCTACCCATTTCTGTATTTAATGAATTATAATTTATGATTTATTGGTTTGGCAAATATACGTGATTATTTTCAGATAATCATTGCGCAGCTACTCCTTTTTATTTGTAACGTTGCAAGGTTCCGTTTTCGAATTCCAGCGTTTTGCCATTGTAGAACCAAGTTTCGAAACGACTGTCTTTTTTCAGCTCGATTTCTATCGGATCGCCAATGGATAAACGACATTCTACCGTACTCATCCCTGCCTCTAAATCTCCCCGGGATATAATCTGCCAACGGCTTTCTGTAATGCCCGGATATTTTTTATGTATATCCTCGAATCCGAAAAAATCTTCGATATAATTATCATTTTTGACAATCACGTCATATTTCAGATCTGTTTCCAATTCGTAGATTGCCCCGTCCCTGTCCGTTAATGACAGGGTAGCCAAGCTGCCGGGAGGAGATAATTTAATCTCTTTTATTTGCAGAACCGTATATCGGGGCAAGTGAACACGTGATTCGGTCTGCTTATCTTCAAAAGATACGATTCTTTTGGCCGGCAGCATCTTTTTAGGATAAACGGTCATTCCCAAGTATTTATTTTTCAGGCTTTCAATAGTACCCAGACTCTTATTAGTGAAACTGAATGCATTTGAAAAATATTTCATTCTCTTTTCGCCTTGAAAATCATTCAGGTCCATGCCGGAGTTTGTTCGCGAGAGAGCGACTTCCAGATAATAAGAATGTCCCTGTGTATCTTTGAATACGATTTTCACTGGATATGCCTGACTGCCGACTCCAATAGCGGTAATTGTAGCTTCCGTATTGACAGGAATTGCTATATCCCGATAGCCGGAATAATTGTTGGCGTCGTCTACCCGGGCACTTTCAGATTGTATATAGACTGTTTTTCCTATTAACAACTCTTTGGCAGTATCTACATCTTTCAGATAAACCAATCCATTGATACCGGCACGGGGAGCCTTCTCGCAAATCTCGTCCAGCCTCATGTTCTTTATGTCATAATAATATTTTTCTCCCTCACATTCGAATACGAAGCGAGTGGAATAGTTAGTCCCGGTTGATATATTTTGAGCCTTCTCTTCTGTTCCCGTGAAAGTGAGAATTTTGTGCTTCAGCAGGCTGTTGTCTATTCCTTTGTCGGTGTCGTAGCTGGAAAGAGTAGGAAGGAACATGTTCCGTGTAGAAGGAACAAACATAAACTTCATTCCGGGTGTCCATTTACACAGCGGTTGCAGTGGAAAGTTATTCTTAATGAATTGTTCTTCTTCACCTACAGGGATTTCCTGCGTGGAAGGAGTAGTGACAATGTAATCACTTTGAGCTGTGATAGGACACGTGCCACAACAGAATAGAATTAAAGACAGGACAATTATTCTCATATTTGTTTACTTTAAGTGAACTATGTAAATTGTTCGTTTGTTGTATATCTATTGGCAAATGTATATATTTTATGTTGTATTGGATGTTATTTTCCAATCTTTTTGATATCTTTGCCCCCGATTTTAACTTAAACGTTATAACAATATGAAGAAAGTATTTGTTTCAATTTGCATTGCTGGTGCAGCACTTGCAATGTCTTCGTGCCGTTCGGTTGAGAAGGCAATCCCCCTGTCATCTATCAATGGTGAATGGAATATCATAGAAGTCAACGGCTCGAAAATTGCTCCGGGCGAAAGTAGAACCCTTCCTTTTATCGCTTTTGATACAGCGACCGGTCGTGTGTCCGGCAATAGCGGATGTAATCGTATGATGGGCAGTTTCGATGTAAATGCGAAGCCGGGAAGCCTTGAACTTACAGGGATGGCTAGTACCCGAATGATGTGTCCGGATATGACTACTGAAAATAATGTATTGAATGCTTTTGCGCAAGTAAAAGGATACAAGAAGGCAGGTAAAGATAAGATGTATCTTTGCAATTCGTCCAACCGTCCGGTTGTCGTTCTACAAAAGAAGGAGGCTGATGTGAAACTTTCAGTTTTGAATGGAGAATGGAAAATTAAAGAAGTGAATGGTGAGGCAATTCCTTCCGGTATGGAAAAACAACCTTTCATTGCTTTTGATGTGAAGAAAAAGACCATTCATGGCAATGCCGGATGTAATTTGATTAATGGTGGTTTTGAAACCAGTACAAGTAATGCCAAATCTATTTCTTTCCCGGGAGTAGCAAGCACAATGATGGCTTGCCCTGATATGGAAACAGAAGGTAAGGTGCTGAAAGCTATCAATGAAGTGAAATCATTCGATGTGTTGTCCGGTGGTGGCATTGGTTTGTATGACGCAAACGGTGCATTGGTCGTCGTGTTGGAAAAGTAATAAAGAAGAGTTATATATAATAGGATATGCCTGTGTCGCACTTGACGATACAGGCATATTTTTTTTCCTTTATCGAACCAGAGCCGCCTGTATTTGTTTAAAGAAACAGTTGCTGATTGGCTTTGAATATGACTATATCAGCAGTGTTTATTTATTAAAACTGTCTTTTTGGCAGATATTATGTCATGCATTCGTATAATTTTCTTTTGGCACACGGTTTGCTTTTTAATAAGCGTCCGTTCGCGGCGAAGCTCCTTGATAAGAGCAGAGAAACAACCGGACAAAAAGAAATCATTGAATAAATAATAAATAAAAAAATAACGATCATGGGAAAAATTATTGGTATTGACTTAGGAACTACAAACTCTTGTGTTGCCGTATTCGAAGGTAACGAACCTGTAGTAATTGCAAACAGTGAAGGTAAGCGTACAACTCCTTCTGTTGTCGCTTTCGTTGATGGTGGCGAACGTAAAGTGGGTGATCCTGCAAAACGTCAGGCTATTACGAACCCTACACGTACAATCTTCTCTATCAAACGTTTCATGGGTGAAAATTGGGATCAGGTACAAAAAGAAGTGACTCGTGTTCCTTATAAAGTAGTGAAAGGTGACAACAACACTCCGCGTGTTGACATCGACGGACGTCTGTATACTCCGCAAGAAATCTCTGCAATGATTCTTCAGAAAATGAAGAAGACTGCCGAAGATTACCTTGGACAGGAAGTAACAGAAGCAGTCATCACCGTTCCTGCTTATTTCTCCGACTCTCAACGTCAGGCTACAAAAGAAGCCGGACAGATTGCCGGTCTGGAAGTAAAACGTATTGTAAACGAACCGACAGCCGCAGCTCTTGCTTACGGCCTAGATAAGGCTCACAAAGATATGAAGATTGCTGTATTCGACCTTGGTGGTGGTACATTCGATATCTCTATCCTCGAATTTGGTGGTGGTGTATTTGAAGTACTTTCTACAAACGGTGATACTCACCTTGGTGGTGACGACTTCGACCAGGTAATCATCAACTGGTTGGTACAGGAATTCAAGAACGACGAAGGTGCTGACTTGACTCAGGATCCGATGGCTTTGCAACGTCTGAAAGAAGCTGCTGAAAAAGCTAAGATTGAGCTTTCTTCTTCTACAAGTACAGAAATCAACTTGCCGTATATCATGCCGGTAGGTGGTGTGCCTAAGCATTTGGTGAAGACTTTGACTCGTGCAAAATTCGAATCTCTGGCTCACGAATTGATCCAGGCTTGTCTTGAACCATGTAAGAAAGCAATGAGCGATGCAGGTTTGAACAATGCTGATATTGATGAAGTAATCCTTGTTGGTGGTTCTTCACGTATTCCGGCTGTTCAGAAATTGGTAGAAGATTTCTTCGGCAAAGCTCCTTCTAAAGGTGTGAATCCGGATGAAGTAGTAGCTATTGGTGCTGCTGTGCAGGGTGCTGTTTTGACAGACGAAATCAAAGGTGTAGTATTGTTGGATGTTACTCCGCTGTCAATGGGTATCGAAACACTGGGTGGTGTAATGACTAAGTTGATCGACGCTAACACTACCATTCCGGCTCGTAAGAGTGAAACATTCTCTACTGCTGCTGATAATCAAAGTGAAGTTACGATTCATGTATTGCAGGGAGAACGTCCGATGGCTGCTCAGAATAAATCAATCGGTCAGTTCAATTTGTCAGGTATTGCTCCGGCCCGTCGTGGTGTTCCTCAAATTGAGGTTACATTCGATATCGATGCGAACGGTATCTTGAAAGTATCTGCTAAAGATAAGGCTACTGGTAAAGAACAAGCTATCCGCATCGAAGCATCCAGCGGTTTGAGCAAGGAAGAAATCGAAAAGATGAAGGCTGAAGCTGAAGCTAATGCTGAAGCAGATAAGAAAGAACGTGAAAAAATCGATAAGCTGAACCAGGCTGACAGCGTAATCTTCCAGACTGAAAATCAGTTGAAGGAATTAGGTGATAAGTTGCCTGCTGATAAGAAAGCTCCGATTGAAGCTGCTTTGCAGAAGTTGAAAGATGCTCACAAAGCACAGGACTTGGCTGCTATTGATACTGCTATGGCAGAGATCAATACTGCCTTCCAGGCTGCAAGTGCTGAAATGTACGCACAGGGTGGTGCACAAGGTGGTGCACAGGCTGGTCCTGATATGAACGGTGATGCTGGTCAGCAAGATAATAGCAAGCATGGAGATAACGTTCAGGATGCTGACTTTGAGGAAGTCAAATGATTCCGATAAGGATACAGATAATAAACAACAAGCAAAAGCGTGCAGCTCAATGAGTTGCACGCTTTTTGCGTTTATGGGGGTTCATGGTTGCTATGTGTTTTCTATGGGCTTTTTTATCTCTTATTTGCGACATGTTTGCGACACGTCTTATTTGGCGATAAGGTACAACTTAGATTGATATAAACCATTTAAAACGAGAAGAATATGCCAAGAGGAAATTACACCATTCAAAGAAGTTGCGAGGAGTGTGGTAAAATCTTTACTCCTTCCACATTAGTGTCGAAGTATTGTTGCCCTGCTTGTTCCAAGAGAGCATATAAGAAAAGACAAATCGCAAAAGAGAAAGAAGCGATACGCCAAGCACTGATTAGACGAATACCATCCTGCAAGGGGTATCTAACCGTAAAAGAGGCTATGTTGATTTACGGCATTAGTAAAGACGTTCTTTATCGTATGATACGGCAAGGCTTGATACCGTCATACAATTTTGGTCAACGTCTAACACGCCTTAGTCGGCAATATATGGACGAACACTTCAAAACAAAGGCAGGGAGTAGAAAGAGAAAAAAAGAAGCATTGTCTTTTGAACCCAAAGATTGTTACACCATCGGAGAGATTGCAAAGAAGTTCCATATCAATGACAGCAGTGTATTTAAGCACATACGCCGTCATTCTATTCCTATACGCCAAATCGGTAACTATGTTTATGTTCCCAAATCTGAAATTGATAAATTATACAAGTCGTGATGAAGAAAGCATTACCTAATACCAAAGTGACCGTCAAGCTCAGAAGGTCGAACTACAAAGAAGAGTGGTATTTGATTATAGAATCATACCCAGTTTATAAGCGAGGTTCAACTCGGGCAAGCCGTGTGGTAGAATCCATTAACCGGACTATATCCACACCCATTTGGGACAAGTCGTCCATTGCACGTATCCTGCCGGATGGAACATTCAACTATAAGCCTAAGCGTGATTTGAATGGGATTATCCAATGCCGTTCAACGATAGACCAAGAGGCTTGCATCTATGCCGACAATGTTCGTAAGTTACGCCAACACGAATACGATAGTGCCATCCTTTACACTGATAAGGAAAACGAAATCGCAGCACAGAATGAGCGGAGCGAACAGGATTTTATCAAGTATTTCAATCGTATTATAAGCACACGTCATCCCAACAGTTCCGATTCGATTATAGTCAACTGGAGGCGTGTAGGTGAATTATTGAAAATGTATTCGCAGGGGCAGCCAATTCCATTCAAGGCGATTTCCGTTAAACTGCTTGAAGATATTAAGATGTTCCTTCTCCGTGCTCCAATGGGAGGGAATAAGAAAGGTACTATCTCACAAAACACAGCATCGACTTATTTCTCTATACTCAAAGCCGGATTGAAACAGGCATTCATTGATGAATATCTGACCGTTGATATTAGTGCGAAAGTAAAGGGAATAACAAACATTGAGAAACCTCGTGTTGCGCTTACTATGAATGAAGTGCAAATGTTGGTTGGTACTCCTTGCAAAGATGATGTTTTGAAACGTGCGTTCTTGTTCTCTATTCTCACTGGATTGCGGCATAGTGATATTCAAACTTTGAAATGGAAACAAATTCAGCAAACAAGCAAGGGTACATGGCAAGCTGTCGTAATTCAGCAAAAGACAAAAAGGCCCGATTACAAGCCAGTCATTCAACAGGCACTTCAACTATGCGGCATACGTCCAGACGATGATGAAGCACTTGTTTTTGAAGGATTGACTGATGCCTCTTGGATTTCTCGCCCGTTGAAAGTCTGGATAGAAGCATCCGGTATCAAGAAGCACATCACCTTCCATTGTGGCCGCCATAGCTACGCTTCGCTGTTGCTGGAAAATGGCGTTGACATATATACCATCAAGTCTTTGATGGGACATACTAACGTCAAAACCACGCAGATTTATACGCACATCGTAAACGAACAAAAAGAGAAAGCCGCCAATACGCTGCATATAGACAATTTGGATTTATAGGTTGTGGTGGAGGCTCCCACCTCTGAGCACCAACAACTTATGTGATACCTATCATGTATTTACCACCGTTTACCCCTCATGAAGCATCGGCTTTTTGAGGGGTATTTTGTAGCATTGAGGCTTTCGACAAGGAATGTGTTAGTCCCAATAGTGGTTTATTCCCCTTTCATTATGTCTTCCAATAAATTCTCGTATTAATGAAACTTAAATCTGTCAGTGGTAAATGAGCGGTTGATTGGTGGCGGTCAAGCACCTATTTAGCACCTATAAGCATCCCTATACTTTTGCGGCATAAACTTTAATACGAAGAAAAAATGGCTTATAAAGTAAATTCATTGGAGGAAATGCCGAATGCGTTGTCCTACCTAATTGAGTCCGTAGAAGTACTGCAATCCAAAGTAAATGCCTTGCAACATAAGCAGGCAAGTAGCTCACCTAAGTGGATGGATATAGACGAGCTTTGCGCTTATCTGCCATCACATCCAGCCAAGCAAACGGTTTATGGATGGGTATCAACCAAACAGATTCCCGTACATAAAATAAATAAGGCATTAGCTTTCTTGCAATCGGAAATTGATGATTGGTTGAAGAATAAATCGCATAAGACACAGGATGACTTAATGGAAGAAGCCAGACGATTTGTCGAATCTAAAAAGATTATCAGATGATGGAAACGACAGACTATTGCTTTTCGTTCTTTCGCAAGCCCATTCAAAACATCGAACCGATAAGGGCGGTAGGTATTGTGGATGTGTATCGTTATATCATCGGGCATTATGCGCAACCACAAACCGAGTCTCTGCGTTCGATGCTATCTTCTCCCGAATCCAAAAGATACAAAGCCACCCATTTCGACTATTGTACTTTTTCGGGATTATTCCGTAAACGGAATGAAAAGGAACTGATTATGCACTCAGGATTGATGTGTCTGGATTTTGACCATGTGGAGAATATCGTGGAGCTAAAACAGCAATTACTCAATCATGAATATTTTGATACGGAACTATTATTTGTCAGTCCATCCGGTAATGGATTGAAGTGGATAATACCTGTAGACTTGAAAGGCTGGGAACATTCCCGATATTTCAAGGCTGTTGCTAATTGTATTAAAGCAACAGGTTTGCCATCAGCGGATATATCTGGCAGTGATGTAGCTCGTTCTTGCTTCCTGCCATACGACCCACAAGCATATATTAACCATAAATACAAAGATGATGTCGAAGAAAATATTTTCCGCCCAAGATTGGGAGAATGTCCCTTCTGAAATACAGCAAATACATACGCCAAGTATTGCCCCTATATATAATAAGGTGGAGGAAGATGTGGAAAGTGTTGTTCGGGAGATAGAACGGCGTGCCATTGATATAGCCCCTAATTATAAAGATTGGGTAGAGTTGGGCTTTGCACTTGTGGATGGATTAGGAGAGAACGGACGGGAGTATTATCACCGCATCAGCAGGTTTTACCCTACCTATCAAAGGGAAGAAACGGATAAACAATACACGCATTGTCTGCACTCCAAAGGGCAAGGCATTACTATCCGTTCTTTCTTCCATTTGGCAAATCAAGCCGTAATCTCATTGGCTCCGTTCAGTAAAGAGCATTTATCCATTTTACCAAATATCCAAAATGGTAAAACGGGTAAATGGATAAAATCAGAAGAAGAACTTCCTGTATTTCCTGAATGTGTGTTTGAGCATCTTCCTCCTTTTCTAAATGAGGTTGTCAATAATTCCATTTCAGTAGATGACCGTGATACGATACTGATTGGGGCTATTGTGTGTTTGTCAGTCTGCTTTCATAATGTTTGTGGTGTGTACGATGAGCGTATTGTTTATCCGAATCTATACCTGTTCGTTGTGGCAGATGCCGGTATGGGAAAAGGAGCATTGACTTTATGCCGAGAACTTGTAGCTCCTATCAACCGCCATTTGCATGAACTTTCAAAACGATTGGAACAGGAATACAAGGAAGCGATGAATGCTTATATCAAAGGTAAGAAAGATAGTGGAATGACTATGCTGGTCGAACCGCCCATGCGTATGCTTGTCATTCCAGCCAATAGCAGCGCAAGCTCTTTCTTGAAGATATTGGGAGATAATGACGGAATTGGGCTGTTGTTTGAATCGGAGGGCGACACGTTAAGCCAGACTTTGAAGTCGGACTATGGTAATTATTCCGATGTGTTGCGGAAGGCATTCCATCATGAGTTGGTCAGTTTGAGCCGTCGCAAAGATAGGGAGTATTGTGAAGTAGCTAATCCGAGAGTTTCTGTAGCTTTAGCTGGAACTCCCGAACAGGTAAGAAGATTGATACCTGATGCGGAGAACGGATTGATGAGTCGCTTTTGTTTCTATATCATCCGCTTCAAGCGAGGCATAAGAAATGTGTTTGCCACAAGCGACATTTCTCAATCCAAAAATGGAATGTTCAAACTATTGGGAGATAAATTCTGCCATCTGCATGAGGAATTTGTACGACAGGGAAATTATTCATTCTCCCTTCCCTCCGATTTACAGGAACACTTTATTGAATATCTCAGCCGTGTGAATGAAGAGTGTTGTGACGAAGTGGATAATAAGATGCAAGGAGTAGTCAGACGGATGGGACTGATTGCTTATCGTATAATGATGGTGTTGACTGCTATCCGACATTTGGATAATGTGATTCACAAATCTTCTTCTGACGAGACTGTACAATTGGTTTGCCATGAGTTTGACTATTCCATAGCCATGAGTATTTGCGACACCCTGCTTTATCATGCCGTATTCATTTATCAGAATTTGTCAGGAAACCAGTCTAAGCGATTACAACCCGCTTCACAAGAAATTGGCGTTTATGCACGAAGGAATACCCTTTATAATATGTTGCCCGAAACATTCACTAAAAAGGATTATGATGCGACAGTTTTAGCTTTAGGTGAGAATGGGAGTACGGCAAACAAGTGGATAGAAGCCTTTATTAAAGATAGCAAGCTATGCCGGATAGAGCAGGGGAAATATAGGAAGATTTTTTGAGTGGCAAGTTTGTGTTTTAGTGCCACTAAAACCTGTGGGGCAAGCGACAGACCTGCCACTCTCAAAAAAACAATTTATCAATATTGAGAATGAATATGAGTATAAAGGAAAAGAAACTTGGTGGCCGCCCAAAGTTGGCGAGCTATCAGAAACGTACCAAATGTTTTCGGGTAATGTTTACCGAGAACGACTACATTTATATCCAATCCAAAGCGGAACAGGCAGGATTATCTGTCAATGAATTTTGCCATCAGGCTGCAATGGATTGTCAAGTCTGTCAACGTATCAGTCCGGAAATGGTATCGGCAATTCGTGACCTTTCCGGTATCGCCAATAACGTCAATCAGATTGCCCATCAGATGCACATCTATGGATTGGAAACAGTCAAACAACAGTGTTTTTTGATTGTCTCGGAAGTTAGTAGAATTATCACCCAAGTAAAGAATACCTGTCATGATAGCGAAGATTAAAACAAGAGTTGATTTCGGAGGTATTGTAAACTACGCCAACGACCAAAAGAACAAGAAGAAATGCGCTACACTTTTAGCGCACGAAGGAGTATGTGCCATTAGCAATAAGTTGATTGCCGATTCTTTTTGCCTTCAAGCATCCATGCGCCCGAAAGTAAAGAGTCCTGTGAAGCACGTATCACTTGCTTTCTCTTCGCAAGATATTAGCCGTTTTCCCGATAATGAAGAAGGGGATGCGCTGATGGTGGAGATTGCCAAGAAATGGATGGAACAAATGGGGATTCGTAATACTCAATATATCATAGCCCGGCATCACGATACGAAACATCCTCATTGTCATTTGGTATTTAATCGGATAGACAATAAAGGCAATCTCATTTCCGACAGCAATGAAAGAATACGCAATGCAAAAGTCTGTCGGACTTTGACTAAAGAGTATGGACTTTACTTTGCCCCTAAAAATAGTAAAGCCAGAAATAAAAGCCGTTTGCGTCCTCATCAACTACGGAAGTATAATCTTCGTTCTTCTGTGCTTGATGCGCGAGCAAATTCTCATTCGTGGAATGACTTTTTTAGCATTCTCAAAGGCTTGGGTATAGATATGCGTTTTTATCATGCTGAGAATTCTGATAAAATTCGTGGTATATCATTCAGTCAGGATGAGTATAGCATGGCTGGTTCTAAACTTGACCGTGATTTGAGTTTTAACAGCCTTTGTGCTACATTGGGTAATATGGCAGCAGAACTGATTATTCAACCCCATCAAGCCATAACTCCCAGTGGAGGTGGAGGAACCAACAATGAACAAGGATGGCGAAACGATAAAAACAGAGACAACGAAAGAAACGAACCTTTTCATAAAACCACAAAACGTAGAAGATAATGAAAGAAGATGTAGTAGCTGCAAATCTTGCGAATTTGCGTCAAAGTATCAACGAACTGAAAGTGTGTATTGAAAAACAGAACACCACAGTTCCTAAACCAGAACAATCTGTAAAAGCGGATTTCAATGAAAAGACCATTTATACTGGAATTGCCAAAAGTTTCTGTACTTGCTGGAATGAAGCCTTGTCTGTGGTCAAGAAACATATCTGGCAACAGCAGCCCAACACATTGCCGTTTTCGCTATGGTTTCCAAAACTCATTGATTTATTCAAGCAAAAGTCTAAACTTCTTGAATATCTTTATAGGCATGTCTGCGATTACAATCAAAATCGTATGACTATCGAAACTAATACTCGATGTATATTGAAACGGCAGGATGAGATATTAGTAAAAATCAATGAATTGAAAAGCCCTGTAACCGTTATTCCTCCTAATATCAGTGGGTTGTTTATATGTGGCTATCATATAAAACTCCAGTATATAGTGCCCATTATTGCCATTATTATTATATGGGCTGTTGCTGCTTCTGCTAGTAGTATGAAATTTAAGGAAGAATCCTTTGCACATTATTCTATGTATAGGGCAGTGAAGGAACAGCATCAGTACTTGATAGAAACAATAAAAAGGGGAAATTAGTATATGCTTTTACATTTTACGTATATACTGTTTATTCCAATTTATCCCTTTACATTTCAATTAATTGTGAAGGGATTTTTTTATATTGGTGTATGTTAATATAAATTTTAGCGTTATGATTTACGGATACATTAGAGTAAGCAGTGATAAACAAACTGTAGAAAACCAACGTTTTGAGATAAGTAATTTCTGTAAAATTAATGAGTTAACAATTGACGATTGGATAGAAGAAACTATCAGTGGAACGAAAAATTACACAAAACGACAGCTTGGACGTTTACTGCGTAAAGTATGCAAAGATGATATTATCATCTGTAGTGAACTTTCACGTCTTGGACGTAATCTTTTTATGATTATGGAAATCTTGAATATCTGTATGACAAAGGAATGTAAGGTATGGACAATTAAAGATAACTATCGACTAGGGGAAGATATACAAAGTAAAGTCCTTGCCTTTGCTTTTGGATTGTCAGCTGAGATTGAACGCAATCTTATCAGTCAACGTACAAAAGAGGCATTAGCGAGAAAAAAATCAGAAGGGGCTATGCTCGGACATTGTCGTGGCTTTCGCTGTAGACTTAATCCCAAATGTGCCAACAAACATGATTATATTGTAAAAGAGTTGGCTAAAGGAACAGAAAAAACTGTTATATCTAAAAGGTTGAAAGTTTCAAAAACAACATTATATCGTTATCTCGTTTATACGGGGCTTCATTTGCCTATAAATTGTCAACAAGAAGGGTGGGAAGAGTATGGTATCTATCATTGATTTCTATGTACTACAGAAGCGACCCTCAAAAGAGGGCTTCGATATTGTCATCGGCAATCCACCGTATGGTGCTAAAATTTCATCTATAGACAAAGCATGCTTCAAACATATATTTACATCTGCTCAAACTATACCTAATATACAAAAAGGATCTTTAGATACTTTTTCGCTTTTCATTGATTTAGGTTACCAAATATTACACACTAAAGGAAATGCAATCTTTATTGTTCCACTAAGTGTTACTGCTTCCGATGCAATGTCAGGACTTCATAGACTACTAATAAATCACTGTGACGAAATCTATGTCAGTTCATATGGAGACAGACCACGCCGTATATTTGAAAGTGCAGAACAACAAGTATCCATTATTAGTTTTAAAAAATCCAGCAACAAGGCCACAAGAATTATGACTACGTATATCAACAAACGCTATTCTGATGAATCTCTGTGGTTACTCTTAGATGACCTAAAGTTTGTAAATGCCCTTCATCATATTCGCAATGGGAGAATTCCAAAGATAGGCAATGAAATAGAATTAGGAATATTATGCAAATTAGAGCGTTGTGTCACAACAATAAAAGATGTGTATAAACGAGAAGGTTTACCTATTTATTACCGGAAGGCAGGTGGTAGGTACTATAAAATAATAACTAAGATTCCTACTCATTCTTCTGCAGAAGGGGAATTGAAAGTCAGAGAAAAATATCAAAGTCTTGTAGGAGCAGCCTTGTCAAGTAACCTTTTCTATTGGTTTTGGCTGATACACTCAGATTGGCATAACCTACGATCATCCGAATTAGAAATGTTTCCTATCCCATTCGAATCATTTTCAGATGAAGAACTTGATAAAATAAATACTTTATATGATACTTATCTTAATGATTTATATTCAAAGAGCCAGACAACTAAAACGGGACTGAAATGTTTTTTTGCAAGACAATCTAAAATGCATATTGATGCAATTGATAAATTTATTGGAGAAAAATATGGTTTATCTGAGATTGAAATAAATTTTTTAATCAATTATGACTATCAATATCGAAATGCTGAATAAGCGTTAATTCTGAAAGGAAAGATTATGATAATTGGAGGGATTATCCTCCAATTATCATTCATTCTCCAGCCAACCTAAATTCTAATTCGTAATTTTTGATAAAATCGGTTTCCTCCTGCGTCAATCCGTATAGTGGACAG
Source organism: Bacteroides sp. 1001302B_160321_D4 (assembly GCF_015667765.1). NCBI lineage: Bacteria > Pseudomonadati > Bacteroidota > Bacteroidia > Bacteroidales > Bacteroidaceae > Bacteroides > Bacteroides sp. 1001302B_160321_D4. Next base: position 51,360 of record NZ_JADPLO010000019.1, read on the forward strand.
ATGTAGTCATCTATCTCATCAATGATGGCTTTGGAGCGTACAATTTTGTATTCCTTGAATGAATCAACATTATAGGTGGACTCTCCAGAAGTTATTCTGATATTAGCTTTTGCCTCTATGTCAGAAAGATAACGAGAATACAACTTGTCAAGATAGTCAATATCCTCAGCTGAGAGCTGTGGAACTGTGAAATTCTCTATCTCGTATGTCTTCCAATTTAAATTATCAGAAAAAATCTGATAGAACCAAAATGACAAACTGCTACTGAGTATGCAGCCAACAGCATCTGCGATTTTGGAATTAGCGAAATAGATAGTTCTCTCTGCTGATGAACCGGTACTATAATTTGTTACGACTTTGAAATATCGCCCTCCTGCAAACCTATATATGATTGGACTCCCTGAAGTCTTGATAAGAGCTCCCAACTTTGTATAGTTGAAGAGTTTGTTTAAGATGGTTTTCTCTATTTCAGAACCTATCTTTGGAATACGACCATAAAGTGTTTGCCCTTTCACATCAACAAATTGCAAATTATCAATGAGCCTTTGTAATTCAAACTCATTCCCTCTTCTGTGCATCTTGGTTGAGAAAAGATACTGACATGGCGTTTCAGTCTTCTTAAAAAGAAGTATCGAAGTGTTTACTACAGCGTTCTCAAAAACAGGCTTAGGACGTACTGCATACGATGATATGTATATGGTATCACAGTTTCCCATCAAAAGACGGTGTACGCCTGTTAGGGAATCACTTGATGTCAAGGATATTGGAACGATATAGGCAAAACTCCCATTCTTCCTAAGCAGATTGTATCCCAATTCTATGAATAGTGTATATGTATCAAGAGACCCCTTCTGTAATCCTCGGATGCTATTTGCCGTCACATAGGTATTCTTATAATACCTCTTTGTTTGGTTGTCGTATTTAGCACCGTATGGTGGATTGCCGATGACAATATCGAAGCCCTCTTTTGAGGGTCAACAATATGTCATTGATACAATGCGGTCACAAGTCCATTGAGTTGTTCTTCCAATTCGGAGTAATCAATATTTTCTTCTCGACGATGTAGAATCTCTTTTACAATTACGCCGATCGCGTTTTGTGCTTCTCTTTGCGGAGCAGGGATTGGAAGATTGCGAATGTGTTCAGGATATATGTGATAGTCGCCACCTCGTTGGTCTGCCAACAACTGGTCTGCCATAGAAGAATTAAGAATGCCCAGCAAATAATATAGGTCAACCTTCTCAGACAGAGATTCCATAACTGCACGGTTATGTTTGCAGAACTTTTTGATGCTTGAAGATAAGCTCTTATTATAGACACCTTTCAGGTCTTTCCATAAGACAGCACAGAACATTGAATCACTATGCAAGAAATGAGTATCCATATCAAGATATACCTTTAGAACACCCAAGCGATTTATTAATAACTTGGGACAATCGTACAGTTCACGGAACGTCGGACGACGTAGTTTATCTGGGCACCGTTCCGTGTTCCATTCAAGATAGCGCACCCGTTTAACTTGAAATTTGTCTATATCCTTTGCCTCAATATACTTCCTACAATGGATGGCATCGTATGAGTCACTTATCAAATCCTCTTTTTTAAATGCTCCTTGAGCATTCTTCTCATTGGCATTAACGACCATTCCTACACTTATATAGCAAAAGTCACCCAATATATTCATATTGGCGAAGCGATTTCCTGTTCTTTCCTCTTCTGTCAAGTTCCAAACATAATTTTTCTCGTCCTGCTTTAATGCCTCTGGAGATTTGCTTAACACTTCACGGATGGTCTTGTCCTCAAAGATTTTTGTGATGCGAAGTTCACCCTCTGGTTGAGTGTTCTTAATAAATGGAATGCAGTTACTCACTGTGGCATTCTCAAAAATCTTTGTGCCGTTTAGGTCGGCTATCTCCAACAAATGATATTCTTCTGCAATCATCTTACGAAGTTTCTTTCCATACTTTTGATTTGTCAAAGGATATGGAACAATCATAGAAAATATTCCATTGGGACATAGGAGTTGCATACCAAGTTCCATGAAAGGAACATACAAATCCCACTTTTCATTAAGCGATTTGTACTTCTTGCTTGCCACTATACGCGACCGCTGTTCGTTCAATTCTGGTGATGCTATCTGTGTCGGTGCACTGATGTATGGTGGGTTGCCAATAGTGATGTCGAAGCCGCCCCCATTTGAGGGTCGTGAGAAAACATCATGGAACCAGGTATGCCAGAGGAAGAACTGACTGTTTGCAGACAAGTCCATATCTTCAAAATCAATATGAATACCTTGTTCAACGAGTTCCTGCTTTACAATATCTGCAATGTCCTTTCTCAGCTGCATTTTCTTGTCATGTTCAGGGCAAGCGTAATATTCAGTAAGTTTGTCGCGTAGATTTTTGCGATAAACATCTAACATGCTATCAAAGAAAGTTAGACTTTCACCAGCTCCTATTTTCTTTTCTGTCATCGTTGAAAGGTCAACACCCTTATATTGCTCCAGAAGGGAATTCCCCTGCATAATCTTGAAATCAAGGTTAGGCAGAGCCTCTGGTGACTTTTCGTCAACAATCAGTGAGAGCCAGAAACGAAGTCGGGCTATATCCACTGCTCCACGTTCAATGTCAACACCATAAATGTTGTTTTGGATAATGTGACGTTTAATGTTAGCTGCATTCTCTACAATGTTTGGCTCAATAGCAGAACGGCAGAAGAACAGTTCGCGCAGCAATCCCATTGGAAAAGCACCAGAGCCAATTGCAGGGTCGCATATCTTCACATCGTACAGTTTCTGATCAATGTATTCCTTTAATTCGCCCAGCTGGGATGCATCGTGAGTTGTCACAAATTGACGTATACACTCCTTGTCTTCTTCCCTCATGTCTGTTTGCAGATATGCTATCAAGCTTTCTCGGCACATGTACTGCACAATCTCTTTCGGCGTATAGAATGCACCCTTATCCTTGTTGTCCTCCAGCAGGTTTTCAAAGATGCGTCCAAGCATTTCTGGGTCAACGCCCACTTCTGCATCGTTTGGGTCATTTTCATCGATGGTAAAGTTGTACTGCGAGAGCATTGTCAGCAGGCCATTAAAATAGCTGGCAGGAAAATGACTGGGCTTCTTGTCAAGAATGTCACGTTCAAACAGACCGCCGTTCAAATATGGAATACGACAGTTGCGGAAGCCTTCTACTTTTGTGTCGTAAAGGTCGCCCTGATCTGAACGGTTACGGTCTAAACCTTCTGTAAACAAGTCTTCTAATATGTCATCAAGAAAGTTTTCCTTTTGACGTTCATTTGCATTCTTGAAAATATTCAGCATGAAATCACGATCGCCTTCGCCCCATTCCTTGCTTGCAGGAACGCCAAGCCAGCCTTTCTTTTGGAGGAAGTGCAGGAACACAATGCGTCCAAGAAGTTTCTTCACATAGTCACGAATGGGTTTTTCCTCACGGTCACGAATTTTGTCAGCAGCCATACCCGTATGGTCAAAGCCTGTATCAATGAAGTGTTGACGCATTCCGTTTGTAGGGTCAACCATGTAATTGACAAAAGCTTCGTATTGAGCCTTGTACTTCCCAAAGAACTCTTTAGAAAGAGCTTCAACGTTGAATGCATTTTCGATGTCTTTAATTTCAAGAGAATTCCTTTTGTCGTATAGAGCTATGAAGTTGTCAGTTGCCGTGCGGCATGACTGACCAGGCCCCAGCAGGAACGTATAGCGTTTGCTGTTGGTGGATTCTTCTTTGTTGCCACTCTTTCGGCAATAGGTGAAACGCCAATCCCAACGAGTATCATCCTCGTAATGGAACAGCATGAAGGCACAAGAGAATTGATCCATGACAGCACGGATGAGCCGCTGGATGTTCACACGGTTATGCTCCATCATAACCCGGTCGCTGACTGTCACATCGAAAATCTGTAAAGGTTCAACGCCAACATACATCATTCCAACTTGCTTGATGCTGCGTATTCCCGTCGCTTCTGCCAGTTGTCTTCGTTCGGGCTGACTCTCCAAAAGCTCTGTTTCAAAACCATCCTCAAAGTCATCTTCACCGAAAATGGGAAAAATAACATTGTTGAGGAACGAACTCCAGCCTTGATATCGGCTGCTTAAATATTCTTTTAATGACTCCTTATTCATGGGGGTATTTGTTTACTTGATGGTTCCTAATACAATAGATGCTTCGCCTTGTTTACTTTCCACATGGGCTACGAGTTTGCCGATTTCTCGCTCCAGAATCTCGTCTATATCTTGTTGCTCTATGGCAAAGAGACGTAAACCCCGCTCTTCTAATTCCTGACCAATAGCCAATACTTTTTTGATAATATCAAAACTTCCTCGGTCAATAAACTTACGAGCATTTTTCAGCAAAATCTTGGATTGTAGTGATAAACTAGGTGTGTTGTTAATTTTCACCAACATTTCTTTTGCAGCCGTAGCCTTGTCACCAGCCCTTGACTTGTTGATGCGGACAAAGTATTGGTTATAAGTCTTTATGGCTTCTGCCGAAAGCTGTCGCCAGTTATCTGGTAATGGAACACGTTTGGCATTTTCTTTCACACGCATATCTTCAAGCAGTTCAAGCAAAGAAATTATTTTGGCGTTATACAGACCCTCGGCTTCTGTACGTATTCTAATTGCAAGCCTTGCAGAGTGTGGTGCTTTTACTATGAAATATGCCGTTCCACTTGCAGCCTGTGCTATCTGCCAGTCTTTATCAGCTTGTTCTATTTGCAGATAACGTTCAGGGTGAGTATCCTTGTATTGTTTCAGTTCATATACATACTTCTGCAAAGGTGATTCCTCACCTTCAACAGCTTTGGCAATATCGTAATGTACCACACTTTCCTCTTCCGAGAAAATCTTACTGTCTTCACCAAACAGGACATGGAAGGATTGTAACTTGGTATGTGCCTTGCGAACCAATTGAATCTGCGCATCGCCTTCTGCACTTGGCATGAAGTTATAAACATAGACAAAAGGCTCTTTACTGCCGATACGGTTTACACGACCTATGCGCTGCATCAGGCGAGTGGAGTTCCAAGGAGTATCATAGTTCAGAATAACATTGGCACGGTGGAGGTTCACACCTTCTGCCAAGACCTCTGTTGTAATGATAACATTGTAGTCATCCTTCCAAACACCTTCGTAATTGGCATCGAAATTTTCCTCAATCGTGTGTTCCATCTCATCACGATTGGCAGCAGTAATGACAAGTGCCTTATAACCCTTTGCCTTTACCGCTCTCGCAAGCGATTGTACTGTGTCTATAGCTTCCGAGAAGATAACCAATTTTCCAGAGGTATTCTTTTGTGGATTAAACAATTCTGGCTTGATATTCTCTTTGAATGCATCAAATTTCGGGTCTTGTGGGTTTTTCGCCCATCGATCATAGAGATTAGAAATGAGTCGGAAGTCTTCTTTCAGTTGGATATAGTATTCCTCCTTGAAGTCTTTGCGGTTATATTCTGCATTCTGTCCCTTCTCGTTACGCCCTTGTTCCGTCAATTTTGTTATCTTGGCTCTGATTTCTTCTACACAATCATTAAACGAAACACGTCTACCACGTTTCAATGTTTTGGTTTCATAGTCAAGTTCTTTGTTCACGTCAATTTGCGGACAAACGAAAATTGTGTCGTTCTCCCACATCTTAATCATGTTCTCTGTGTAACGTCGCAGGTTCAACAGGGATTGGGTGAAAGCAGTGAACGAACTTTCAAGACGCTTCACAAGAAGAATCTGCATGATGATTGCAAGCTGCTTGGCAACGTCGTTGACACCACGATTGCCTCGACCAGTATGTTTTCTTTCGTTGGCAGGGTCAGTAAAATATTCAATGGCACGATAGCGGAAATATTTTAACCACTCGTCAGTCTGCAACTTTTCTGCCTCCGTTGGAGCAATGATTGTCATAGTATCAGAGAACAGTTGAGCCAACTCGTCATCCATGATGTATTCAAGATTGTTAGGTCCAACAATTTTGGGAAATATCAAGCCTTGTGATTCCATATCATCCTTGTAATATTTCTCAACGTCAGTTCTTGTTCGGCGTTCTAGAATATCACTTAACACGCAATCACGTAGTCTCTTTGACACGGCATCCAAGCGTTGGTGGCGCTCATCTGCTGGTATGTCGTTGCTTCTATCTATCAGTGATTCATATTCTCGGTTGACATCTGCAAAGAACCTTTCGATATTACCACTTTCAGCCTTCTTCAATGTACTGTCATTGTGGTTTCTCTCAAAAAGGTAAATCTGATTCTTCAAGTCATTTGGTCGGTTGTTCTGCGGTGTGGCAGAAAGAAGACCCACGTATGGATATACCCCTGTATTAGAACAAATCTTCTGTATCAGTTCATCAAGAGACTGGTACATCAATGTGGCACTGTTGCGGAACTTATGGCTTTCGTCAATGACAATAAAGCCATAATTCTTTTCTTGGAGTGTTCCACCAAAATCGCCAGAATCGCGGCTGTCGTCATCGTCATCTTCGCAGCTCTCATCTTCGGCAACATTTCCGATGCGTCCAGTTGTAATGAAGTCAATGTATGGCGCAATCTTCTCGTCAGAATTTTTGTCGAACATGGCTATAGTCTTCTTCCAACCCGATTGAATGGCAGGAGGAGTAATGACCAATACTTTACGTTCTCGTCCATCGTCTTCTGGTACGGACAAGAAACGCTTGATGATGAGCGTACCAATAATCGTCTTGCCAAGTCCCACCACATCTGCCAACATAAAGCCACCATGTTCGTGCATAATGCCGATACACCTCTTAACAGCTTCTATTTGATATTCCAGTTTGTGGATGTTCGCTGGCAGATAAGTTTCTATCTGTTGTCCGAGTGATTTGTCTACAATGTCACCAAACTTAATTTGTAGCAATTTGATATATAGTTCGTATGGAGTGAATGATTGTTGTTCACTTTTGCGTTCTTTTTCCACGTCATCTGTTATAGGTGCAGATTTAAGGATTTGTTCTAAGAATTGTTTGTTCCAAGGTTCAGATATTTCCCATTTTTCATTAAACCATATCAAATGAGATTTATTACCAGGTATTTCATCAAGCGATAACACTTGATTTGGAGCTGTTTCAATATAGTTTAATTCAGCGTTACCTTGTAATCCTTTTTGTGTAAAATTTGTACTACCCACGATACCAATACCAATGCCGTTTGACTTTCCGTCAAAGATGTAACACTTAGAATGTAAAAATTGAGTTTCGTCATTTTCATTTTTTCGAAATACACGAATCTGAATCTTTGAATCATTGTTTTCCGTACAATAATCAAGAAGCAGACGTATAGCATCTTTATATTCCTCAGTAACATTAAGTTCGTGGATATCAGTTTTTATGAAGTCCAGCGGATAATTTGCATCTTTATATTTAGGTGACTTTAATTGATTTACGTATATATAAGGGTCTTTTCCTATAAGTAAACGAAGCGTTGTTCCTTCTTTTTCAATGAAAGACCTCAAATTTTCTTGTAGTATAGCTAAACCGGGAATATCCCAATAGCCTGTGGCAATACTAACTGTTTTAATACCATCAATGGCTAAGCATTTTCTCAATGTTGTTGTCATTGAAAGTGCTTCTATGGAATTATCTATAAGTGTATTATTCATTTTAATTCTATTCTATGGTTTGAAAATATGCGCTAATTACATTCTTTCTCTCTCCTCTCTTTTACTTTTTCCAATCCCGGCATCTTTTTAGCCAATGCACTTTCTCCTGCTGGAAAATAGAGAGGAAAAACTTTATATAAGAAACCCACAACTTCACTACGACTTTTATCCATATTGTAAAAAGCAGAGCAGACAAAGTACATTAGTTCTTGCTGACTACATGTTTCTTTGGGCTGTATGCTTATTGAGGGAGCAACTATCAAGTCATGTTCAGCAAATGATAGAGCACTGGCAAGAATAGCTTCCTGTTCTTCTTCGGTAAACATCTTTATTTTCCCAGTTAACCATTCAAGCTCTCTTTGCCGGAGTGCTTGTTGTTTTTCGTTTTGATGCTCCAATAGGATTGCTACATTTTCTTGTTGCTTTTCTGTCAAGGCGTTTTCTAATGCTTGGTTCTTTCGTTTAAGAACGTTGAATTTTAGCAAAGCAGCAATGTACATACAGAAATATCCTACTGCAATATCGAATATTAGGACAAGCAGATAATTGTTACTTGAGTTTTGTATGCCACCAGCCATATATTCACTAATAGGGATAACAGCTAATAGCATGATAATGGCTATTGCATAAAGCACTCGGTATCGCGTTTTATGGTTTACCTGTGGCAAAGAGGCAAACAAAAAGGCGATAATCAAAACGGCTATGATTGCAAAGAGTGGTATGAAAGAGGTCTCCATAGGTTTGTTGTTCTGTTTATGGTTTAACAATAATGCGCCAATAACCAGCCTTGTCTGAACCTTCGTGAACCAAAATTCCCATCCCCCTAAGGCTCTTGATATTTTTCTCTATAGCGCGTTTAGTTACACCAATCTTGTTGGCCATATTATCAGCTGTGATTGAAGGATCTGAAATAACGAGGTCGATTATCTTTTGTGCAGTTTTACTGACTTTCTTCTGTGTTTCCGATGTATCTCCGAACTTATCCGCATTTACACCGAACTTTTCGACCGAACTTTCTTCATTTACACCGAACTCTTTTGTGTTTACACCGAACTTTTCTACCGAACTTTCTTCATTTACAGGGTACTTTTCGAGGGTACTATTTACCCTATTGGCTACTTCTTCCACAGGAATTCTTCCGTTTTCGCCCCAGTTTAGATTATAGAAGGTGGTGTAGAAAGAAGTCGCTTCCGTTTGATATTGAGGTTCTTTGCCTTGCAGGAAATTGGGTAGTTTTTCCGTAAGCTCCCGCATTTTGCGCAAACCGGAGCCACGTTTCTCCATATAGTCCAACTGTGTGAACACATCCGCAATGACGGGGTTACGGCGCATGGATGGCACTTTGTATATATCTCGGTCTTGAATCTGCGTACCGTCAAGCATTGCACCAGGTGATACCAGTTCTACACGGTCATCGTAAATATCGATATGTACTTCACCGCCCATCACGGTGTAATCCCGATGGATAAGGTGGTTTACCAATCCTTCGAAGATGGCACGGTCTGAATAGTCAGGGAGGTTTAGACGATAGTTCGGCATCTTTACCCATCCGCTCATGGTGTAGTTCTTGATGAAGTCTATGCCGTATTTTAAAAGTAGCACAAGATTAGCCCGATGTTCTATGGAACTGATGGCATCATCCTTATAGAGTCCAGTCCAACGGGTGCAGAAAATACGCGATTGAAATACTGTGCAATTATCCACAAACAGCAATCCTGCATTGGTCAGTTTGCCGTCAGGAGTTACCAGTCCGAATGATTCCAAATACTTATCGTTCCATTCCTGATGGGTTTGCTCACGGAAAGTATTGGCAAGGATGATGAAAGAATGTTTGCCGGCATCCACTTGGGTAGGAAGAGAATCCCATGTCATGTGCGTGCCTTTTAATACCAACGAAAGTAATTGTTGGGAGTTGCATTCTACACTTTCATTGCCAACTCGTACATATGCGGTACGTGTCCCATCCTGATAATAGTAATAAGGTGTAAGCGTTCCTGCCTTTACTTTCACTTCAAGCAGGGTATGCCCTTCATGTTCTATCGGAATAAGTTGAATTTCCGGCACAGGGTCAAGTCTTGCCTTTATCATTTCACTGATAAAATCAGCATCGGCTTGTGGATTCTCCAACCCTACAATTATGCCGTCATCATTCACTCCATAGAACAAACTGCCACCATCCGTATTAGCGAAAGCCGACACGGATTTAAGCCACGATTTTACTTTCTTACGTTCCAACATTTCCTTGAAATCGTAAGCCGAGCATTCCGCTATCAATGTATTGTTATGTATCTGCATCGTTTCCTTATTGTTATTTGGGTGTAACACCCTAATATCATACACAAAGGTAAGGATAAAACCGAAGAATCTGTTAAAAACATCGCTTTCTTTTGATTTTTATGCGTTTACATCTCGTTATTTATGAATAAAAATCGTACTTTTGTGAGCAAGAGCGTGTGTTGCTTATGGATGCTTATTTTCGGATTTGCGCTATATTTGCAACACGTGTACGCAAGTCGCTGATAGATATATTACGTTGACTTTGAGGAAGTGAAGTAAAGATCGCTGAATATACAATAAATCAAAATAAGAGAGCTGTAGATTAAATGTTTACAGCTCTCTTTTGTTTTATATGTAATGTGATTTATTTGAACCCGGACTTTATTACAGTATTTCTCTAATCTTCTCGCGGTTACCCACAATCCAAACGAGATCTCCTAATTGGAAAGCCGTATCTTTATCCAGAGGGATCAATTCATTATTCCGTTCAATAGCCACAACGATACCGTCGTACTTTTCTCCCAAATGAGACTGTGCAATGGTTTTATTTAAGAAACGGAATTCATCATCTACAGTGAAAGAGTGGAGCGTCATCTTTTTATCTACTGCATCCGTATCTATTGTGTTTTTTACATCTTCAATTCTATTTCTGAACTCCTGCAATTGCATATCCGTACCGACTACAGTCAGTTTATCCTGCGGATAAATAGGTTCAGAACTTTTCGGAATGTATATATTCAAATCACCACGCGTGATTGCAACCACATTCACTCCAAAATTTTGCCTGAATGAAAGTTCTCCTAAAGACTTGCCGATGTAATCGGAATAAGGCGATACCACGACAGACGTCAAATCAAGGTCCTTGTCATTGAACTCGCTATTGAAACTTGTTTTTAGCGGATGTCGTTTTTTAGCAACCTCTTCCCGTCGGTTAAGATTGGCTAGGAATCTTGTTTCCAGTCGTGAATATTGCGTGAGGTCTTCCCTAAGAATAAGAATCAATGCCACAACAGCTATGGCAATAATCACACTTATTCCCCAGTTCAGCTTGAAATAGCTGATAACTACGCTAGTGATAAAGAAAAGAGCAACAGATACACGGCCTAGAACGAGAGAAACCAGTCGTCCGTGATTGTAATTCTCATCTCTCCATAGCTTCAGGAATAATTCGGAAGAGTTGTATTTGTTGGAGATGAGTGCCCACAAAAAAGGAGTCATAAGCAAAAGGGTACCCAGACACATCACCAGATTAATCCATAGGGTAACAGGAGCAAACATTTCACTGATGGCGGGATAAATGATTTGTATAGACAGCAGCCAGATAGCAGTGAGCAATACGCTATAAATAATAACCCTGCCAATCATGTTTTTTAGTAATTTCTTCCAGTCACTATCGTGGTTCATGGTTTTCTTGCCGGAAGCATAACGATCTAATGTCTCCTGTACTTTAGTAGGCAATATTTTGTAAAGCCATTCGGCAAAAGGGTTGGCTAAACGGATAAAATAAGGAGTCGTGAAAGTGGTGATAACAGATACAGCCACAATAATAGGTGAAATAAACGGATCGAGCACTTTGAGCGAAACACCCAGTCCGGCAATGATGAAAGCAAACTCTCCAATTTGTGCCAGGCTGAATCCGGATTTGATAGAAGTGTTCAGTGGCTCTCCGGATAAGAGTACGCCAAATGAAGAGAAAATGGCTTTACCGATAATGGTAACCAGAGTAATGATGATAACAGGCCAGGCATATTCTACCAATACCGCCGGATTCACCAGCATACCGACTGATACGAAAAAAATAGCTCCGAAGAGGTCTTTTACCGGTTGTATGATATGTTCGATGTGCTCGGCTTCGATGGTTTCGGCAAGAATAGATCCCATGATAAATGCACCTAACGCCGTTGAAAAGCCTGTATAGGTGGCCAATACCACCATTCCCAGACAAAGACCGATTGAAACAATCAAAAGCGTCTCATTATTCATCAGCTTCTTTGCTTTTTTAAGAAAAGCCGGAATAACGAAAATACCGATGAGAAACCACAGGATTAAAAAGAAAACGACTTTGAGAACACTAATCAATAAGTCTTCACCCACAAAGTCCTGACTTACCGCCATTGTAGAAAGAAGTACCATCATTAAAATGGCAATCAGGTCTTCCACTACCAGAGTACCGAATACGATGCCCGTGAAACGCTGGTTGCGTAACCCCAAATCATCAAAGGCCTTGATGATAATTGTGGTAGACGACATAGACAACATTCCCCCAAGAAAGATGGAATTCATTGTGCCCCATCCTAACAATTGTCCTACCAGAAAACCTATGAGCAACATACTGACGACTTCGGTGGTGGCCGTAATAAAAGCTGTGGAACCTACATTCATGAGCTTTTTAAAACTAAACTCCAGTCCAAGTGCAAAGAGCAGGAATATAACACCTATTTCCGCCCATATATTGATATTTTCGATATCTCCCACTGTGGGGAAAATATTTATATAAGGCCCCGCTAGTAATCCGGCAATGATGTAACCTAAGACTAAAGGTTGTTTCATCCATTTGAACAGCAAGGTTATTACACTGGCCGATATTAATATCAGCGCAAGGTCGGCAATCAAAGTTGGTAAATGTGACATTTAGTGATGGATTTATTCATTTTTTTCTTCCTGATAGTTAGACAGAAAAGAGCCAAGGGACATGGATGTTCAGCTCTTTTCTTTTTCGAGAGTGTCGGCAGTCAATTATTCATTATATTGTTTTCCTCTATAAAAAGAGGAAAACAATATAATAGATAGCTGCTGCCAGGAGTCCACTGACCGGAATTGTAAGAATCCAGGCAGTCATGAGACTTTTTGTTATTCCCCAGCGAACGGCAGAGAGGCGTTTGGTTGCACCTACTCCGATGATTGCACCTGTGATAGTATGTGTTGTACTAACGGGGATTTTCAGCATTTCCGTAATGTAGAGAGTGAAAGCACCGGCTGTTTCGGCAATTACTCCTTCCAATGGGGTTACTTTGGTGATTTTGGTTCCCATTGTCTTTACTATTTTCCAACCTCCGGACATGGTGCCGAGTGAGATAGCGGTGAAGCACGAAAAAGCAACCCAGTCGGGAAGGTCATTGATGCTGTTGATACCCATACCCAATCCCATAGAATGAGCGGCTATCATGGCAGCGGCAATAATACCCATTACTTTCTGTGAGTCATTCAATCCATGTCCGACACTGAAGAGGGCGGAAGAAACGAGCTGCAACCTCTTAAACCAGACTTCAGCTGTATGAGGATGTGCACGCCGGCAGATGTAAAGAACAAACAGAGTGAAACCGAAAGCAATCACCATTCCGATAAAAGGAGCCAGAAAGATGAAAGCTGCAATTTTAAGAATGATATTAAGTTGAATTGCTTCAAATCCGTTTGCCATAATGGCAGCTCCTGCAAATCCTCCGATAAGCGTATGTGAGGATGAAGACGGGATACCTTTCCACCATGTCACCAGGTTCCAGGTGATGGCTGCTATTACTCCTGCCAATATAATAGGTAAAGTGATATATTGTTCTACCACCGTTTTGGATACTGTGTTGGCAATACCGAATCCGCCTATTATGTATTTGGCAATGAAAAAAGCAACGAAATTGAAGAAAGCAGCCCATAGTACAGCTTGAAAGGGCGTAAGCACCCTGGTAGATACGATTGTAGCTATTGAGTTTGCTGCATCGTGAAAGCCGTTGATATAATCGAATATCAGAGCCAGAATAATGATAGTCACTAATAATTCCATGTGTTCCGGCTTACTTTATGCGTACTTTACAATCAGGTTTTTCAGAATCTTGCCTACGTGCTCTGCGGCATCGGTCGTTTTCTCCAGTTCATGCATGATTTCTTTAATTTTGATAAGTTCAATGCAATCCTTTTCTTCTTCAAATAGCTTGGTGATAAAGAATTCATATACGTCATCTGCCTGATTCTCGATTTCATGTAATCTTGAGCAATATTCCCGGAGAAGAGTCGGTTTCTTACGGAATATTTCAAGTTCGTCCATGGCTTTACAGATGTAGGTCGCTTCTTCCTGAATCAAACGGCTCAATTCTTTGCCGTTCTCCGAGATAGGACGGGGATTGTAAATAGAGATTCGTTTGGCACAACTATTTATTCCATCGATGACATCATCCATGCAGGAAGCTAAGTCATGAATATCTTCACGGTCGAAAGGAGTGATGAATGTAGTGCCCAATTCATCAAAAATCCGATGCGTCAGTTTGTCCCCTTCACGTTCCAGCTCTTTGATTTTCTTATAGTAGTCTGCACGTTCTGTAGGTGAGTCATGTTGCAAGCTTTCTGTTAAAACAACGGATGCTTCACAAAGCACTTCTGAAAGTTGTTTCAGCAATGGGAAAAATTTGGGCTCCTTTGGAGTAAACCGGCTAAAAAAAGAATTTTTCATAAGTGTAAAAACTTTAAATTGTTTTTTCTTCTCTATTTATATTAGTAACAAATGAATACAGATTATAGTTTGGCGTTTTAAGACTTTAGTTTGGCTCGTACTACCTCTATGATTGCAGGCAATATAGAGATGAATATGATGGCAACGATTAGCAGTTTCAAGTTCTCTTGTACAAACGGAAGGTCTCCGAAGAAATAACCGGCGTAGCAGAATATGCCGACCCAAGCCGCACCACCCGCTAAATTATACATCATAAAATAGTAATAGTTCATCTTTCCCATTCCTGCTACGAAGGGAGCAAACGTGCGTACTATCGGGACGAATCTGGCCAGAATAATTGTTTTCCCACCATATTTCTTATAAAACTCGTGTGTCTTCTCCAGATGGCTTTGTTTGAATATCTTGGAATTGGGATTATTAAAAAGCTTTCGACCGAAGAAATGTCCGATCATGTAATTGCAGGAATCGCCTAATACGGCAGCGGCAAATAAAATGATAACGAGTATATGCACACTGATAGGCATGTCAGGTAAGGCAGAAATAGCTCCTGCAACGAAGAGTAGAGAATCACCGGGAAGAAAAGGAGTGACCACTAATCCGGTTTCACAGAAGATTATAAAAAACAAAATGGCATACGTCCAGGCGTGATAATCACGCACAATCATAACCATATATTGATCGATATGAAGGATGAAATCCAATAAAAAGTCCATTTTATATACTTTGGTTGTTATGGTAAAAAAAGAATGTTATTGGCTTCCGGACCATAGTGAATACTCTTTTCACTTAAATGGAGGATGCAAACAGAAAGTGAGACACCAAAGACTGGAATAGTCTTATGCCGGAAAAAATATAAAATGGCTAAATGAGTATGTGACCTAATGAATAGATATGATATCTATCAGAATATTTAAAAAGATTGGTATAATATGAAAAACCTGTCCATTGGTTTTGAGGAAGCTGGATCTTCAGAGAGCTTAGTATACGGATAGTGACAGAAGGAATATTGAATCGTAGTATCTTTAAAGGAGAGAGGTGGCGGAAGGAGAATGGATTTAAAACGCCATTATCGTTATTGTAATCTTGCTTTCCGGTGTATTCTTTTGTTTTGACTAGTTTCTGTTCTTTATCCAGCTGTATGATGCTGGTTTTGGAGGTGTATGAATTGGTATAGGTTTGTATGCTGGTACTACCGGTTTCTAACCGGTATGCCTCCTGTGCTTCATCGGAAATCAGATGGAATCCCCAATTCAGAAATACGCCTAATAGTATACAGAATATGTACTTCATCATAACGGTCGCAAAGGTAGAAACTATTTTTATATGAAATACATATTCACAAGCATAATTAACAATTATAATTGTAGCTCTATCGGGAGGTATTCATTATAGTTATGTTAACTTCTGTTGTTTACAGTGAATACAGTAGTCGTAATGCACAGTTCGCAGTTTTCCGCACTTGGGGCAGGTGTATTTATGATTTTGCCATATTAAGAAGTTTTCTTCTCCCTGTTCTTTTATGAATGTAAGATTCATAATCATACTCATTTTGTATTTGTTTTGGTATCTTGCATCTAGTGCTTTTAATCGTTTGCAAGGGAAATTTGTGCATTCAAAACAATAATACTTTTTCTTATCACATGAGAAAATAATACAGTTTTGGCAACTTTCCCGAATTTTTCCTGTTTGGGTTCTACAACCGGGGCAAGGCTTTTTTATATCTTGAAAAGCATAACATAATGCGCAGTCCATTCCACAAGGTGCGATGGAACTGATTCTGACTGTCCTCTTGAATATCATTGGCGTATAAGTTATCCCGTTAGTACATAGCTTCTCTTTAGTCTTTTCAAATCCCAGACTTTGATAAAAAGGAATGGCGTATGTGGACGAATTAACAGTCATTTCATCTACCGGACAATCATTGATAGCGAAACAGAATAACTGTTTGCCGATACCTTTGCATTGGTACTTTTTTCGGATAAAGAATAAAGAAAGATGTTTTCCTTCATTCTTTGTCCCCATGATGCCAACCAGATTCTTATCCTCAAAAGCACCATAAATCACTAATTCATTCATCAGTTGCTCGCTGGAGATAAAGCTTTTAAATGAATTCAAACCTTCTTCATCGAAGTCTTCCGCTCCGCATTGTATATATACCTCTAATGCTAACGATGCAGCTAGGGCGTATTCGGTCTTGTCTAATTTGCGTATCATAGTGATTGCTTTTATCATTAATTTGC
Source organism: Bacteroides sp. 1001302B_160321_D4 (assembly GCF_015667765.1). Taxonomy (NCBI): domain Bacteria; kingdom Pseudomonadati; phylum Bacteroidota; class Bacteroidia; order Bacteroidales; family Bacteroidaceae; genus Bacteroides; species Bacteroides sp. 1001302B_160321_D4. Next base: position 67,948 of record NZ_JADPLO010000019.1, read on the forward strand.
CGGGAAAATTACTATTAATTTCCGGATATGGTATTGAAATCTGATTTCTTTTTCTTTTTTTTGTAAAAGCTGTAGGGTATTTCCGGTTTGAGCGCTCTTATTAGTAGAAACGCAATTTATTTACCTTTAAAAAGCATCAGTATGAAGAATGTAGAAAAACACTTGGTTGGATGGCTATCAGTTTGTTTGCTGCTTTGTAGCTTTCCAGTGTGGGCGCAAGGAGATGCCGGAGATTATCTTACGATCGTTGGTATGGTGAAAGACAAGCAAAATAAAAAAGCTCTGGAGAACGTAAATGTATCGGTGCATGGTAGCAATATCGGTACTGTGACCAATGCGGAAGGAGAATTTGCTTTGAAGATAAAAAAAACGGAAACCCCGCGTGAACTGGACATTTCACATATCGGTTATGTAAATACTCATATCTCTTTGGAGAAAGAAACAACCGCTATGTTGACAGTTTGGCTGACGCCTCATTCCAATCTGTTGAATGAAGTGGTGGTCTTTGCCGAAAATCCACGTATGATTGTAGAGAAAGCAATCAATAAGATTCCTTTAAATTATAGTGATAAGCGTGATATGCTGACAGGATTTTACCGGGAAACCGTACAGAAAGGGCGTCGATATATCGGTATATCGGAAGCTGTGCTTGATGTGTCCAAAACAGCCTATACCAATAGAAATATAAACTATGACAAAGTACGGGTGGAGAAGGGACGTCGTCTGCTTAGTCAGAAAGCGAGTGACACATTAGCTGTCAAAGTTGTGGGTGGACCTAATCTGGGCGTCACTTTGGATGTCGTGAAGAACAAGGGAGCGTTACTCGATTTTGAAGAATTGAATAATTACGAATTCTGGATGGCAGAATCCATGCTTATAGATAATCGTATGCAGTATGTTATTAATTTCCGCCCGAAAGTCATTCTCATGTACGCTTTATTATATGGTAAATTGTATATCGATCGTGAACGGTTGTCATTCACCCGTATAGAAATGAGTCTGGATATGCAGAATAAATCGAAGGCAACTACCGCTATTCTGTATAAGAAACCTCTCGGTCTAAGATTCAAACCGCAAGAACTCTCTTACCTGGTCACTTATAAAGATGTAGATGGAAAAACGTATCTGAACTATATTCGTAACACGATCCGTTTTAAATGTGACTGGAAGCGGAAGCTGTTTTCCACAAGTTATACGGTAGCTTCCGAAATGGTAGTGACCGATAGAAAAGAAGGAGTATTGGAGAATATACCCAACAAAGAAGCTTTCAGTCTGAATCAGATATTTTATGATAAGGTAGACGAATACTGGAATCCGGACTTTTGGGGAAACTACAATATCATCGAACCTACGGAATCTTTAGAGCACGCAGTGGATAAATTGAAAAAGCAATCGAATTGAAACAGGGATAGTTTTCTTATATTTGAAGTCAATCATAAAGAAAAGCAAGTATGCTGGATGAACTGCTCATACTAAAAAAGATAAAGGAAGGTGATATAAAAGCGTTTGAGGAGCTCTTTCGCCGTTACTATTTTCCTCTTTGCTGTAATGCGGCAGGCATTACCGGGCAGATGGCGGTAGCGGAAGAGATTGTGGAAGAGCTTTTCTATGTACTTTGGAAAGAAAGGGAGCGCTTACAGATTTTCCAGTCCGTTAAGAGCTATCTGTACAGGGCGACTCGCAATCAATCTTTGCAGTATTGTGAACACGAAGAAGTTAGGAATAGATACCGTGAAGCAGTATTGAACACTTCCAATCCGGAGCAGTCGACGGATCCTCATCAACAGATGGAGTATGAGGAATTACAGAAATTCATAAATAGCACTCTTGAAAAGCTGCCAGTCCGCAGACGACAGATTTTTGAGATGCACCGTTTGGAGGGGCGGAAATATGTGGAGATAGCGACACAGCTTTCTCTTTCGGTAAAAACAGTAGAAGCTGAAATGACAAAAGCCCTCCGGACATTACGAGAAGAAGTTGAAACTTATATTCACATGAAGTGATGAAAACAGAAATTTATAAAATAAAGACAGATCAGGCATGGAACCGATTGTATAATCGCCTAGACAATGACCGTTTACTTGCGAAAGTTGATGAAGGCCGTTCTATACGCAAACATTCACAATGGATCAGATACGGAGCAGTTGCCGCCGTTTTGATAGGCGTCGTCTGGGGAGCTTTGTATTGGATGACCGGTTCTGAAAGAGAACCGGCACAGAATTTTCTTACACAGGAAAATCAAGGCATTTCCACTTTGGCAACGACTCTTGAAGACGGTTCTGTGGTACTTTTGGCAAAGGAAACCTCCTTGTTATATCCGGAGCACTTTATTGCTGATAAACGGGAAGTGAGTTTGCAGGGAAATGCTTTCTTCGACGTAGCAAAGAAGCAGGGACAACCCTTTTGGATTGATACGGAACAAGCTAAAATTGAAGTTTTGGGAACCGCTTTCAGTGTACAGAGCGATGAACATGCTCCGTTCCGTTTATCTGTACAAAGAGGGATTGTGAAAGTTACTCTAAAAAAAGGAAATCAGGAATGTTATGTAAAAGCGGGAGAGGCAGTAGTGGTGCAATCGCAACGATTAGTCGTTCTCGATGCGGATAAAGAGAATGAAGAGTGGGGGAGCTTCTTTAAACACATACGTTTTAAAGATGAATCTTTGGCGAACATTCTGAAAGTGATGAATCTGAATTCGGATAGTTTGCAGATTCAAGTGGTTTCACCTGCATTAGAGGAACGCAGGTTGACGGTTGAATTTTCTGATGAGTCTTCTGAAGTCGTAGCTACTCTGATAGCTAGCGCATTCGGTCTGCAATGTGTCCGGCAAGGGGATATTCTTTTGTTATCAGAATAAAACTCATTTAAACTTGAGAAAATGAAACAGGCTTATCGCTATCTATCCATTCTATTCATGCTCTTTTTCGTAGTCGATACGATGAGAGCGGATGGGGGCGATGTATTGGAACGGATAGTTCGGCTTCCCAAGTCAAAAGGCACTGTTTATTCATTATTAGGTAATGTCTCCCGACAGTCGGGATATATGTTTATTTATGACAGTAAAGTCATTGATAATGATGCTGTCGTGAAGATAAAGGGAGGAGAACGATCTATTCGCCAAGCAGTGTATGATATAGTAGGAGATACCGGTTTGGAGTTTCAAGTGATTGGTACTCATATTCTGATTACTCTCCCTTCGGAGAAAAAGATTCATATACAACAGGATTCCATTCCGAAGCAGCCTATGAATTTTTCTATTACCGGCACTTTGCTGGATAAGGAGACGGGTGTGCCCATCTCTTCAGCTACTGTTGGAGTAAGGGGGGCATCTATCGGCAGCATAACAAATCAGAATGGAGATTTTAAATTGTCCTTACCCGATTCTTTAAAAAACGATTCGATTACTTTTTCTCATATAGGTTATCTTTCACAAGATATAGAGTTTGCTTTGTTGATTGGACGGCACAATATACTTAGTCTCGAACCTAAAGTGGTTCCTTTGCAGGAAGTAGTGATTCGTCGAAGTGAACCAAAGAAACTTTTGCGGGAAATGATTGAACGGAGGGAACAGAACTATTCGCATACTCCCGTGTATCTGACTACCTTTTATCGTGAAGGAGTTCAGTTGAAAAACAAATTTCAAAACTTGTCGGAAGCAGTGTTCAAGGTTTATAAGACATCCTCACATTCAGCAGTGCCAGATCAAGTGAAGCTGTTGAAAATGAGTCGGCTAAGTAATGTGGAAGCGAAAGATAGCTTATTGGTAAAAGTAAAGTCGGGTATTCAGGCTTGTATCCAGATGGATATCATAAAAGATATGCCCGAATTCCTGACTCCCAGTATCGAGAATAGCATTTATACCTATACTTCGGAGGGCGTGACATTTTTAGAAGATCGGTTTGTAAATGTGGTGCATTTTGAACAGAAAAAAGGAATCAGTGAACCTCTTTTTTGCGGAGAACTATTCCTTGATTCTGAAACGAGCGCCTTATTGCAAGCCCGTCTGGAAGTTCATCCTGTATATGTGAAAAATGCGGCGGGTATGTTCGTCGAAAGGCGCGCACGCAACATACGCATGATTCCTCAAAAAGTGGTATATACCATTTCTTATAAACCGTGGCAAGGAACTTATTACATACATCATATCCGGGGCGATCTTCATTTCAAAGTGAAACGTACAAAAATGCTGTTTGGCAGTCGCGATCTTCATATCTGGTTTGAGATGATTACTTGCAAGGTGGAAACCGGACAGGTAGTCGCGTTTCCCCGTACAGAAAGATTGCCTACCCGTACGATCTTCTCCGACACATATTTCAAATACGATGAGAACTTTTGGAAAGACTTCAATGTGATCCCATTGGAAGAAGAAATCAGCAAACTAATAGAAAAAATCTCTTTGAAGATAGAAGAAATAGGAGATTGATTTGTTTTGCCATTCAACAGGATTGCTGTACCTTTGCACCCGGTTTAAAAGATTGTATGTTATGGAATTACCGAAAGATCCGATGATGTTGTTCAGCGTCATCAATATGAAGTTGCGCGACTGCTATTCTTCACTTGACGAACTTTGTGAAGATATGAATGTGAACAAGGATGAATTAGTGAATCAGTTGAAAGCCGCAGGTTTTGAATATAGTGCGGAACACAATAAGTTCTGGTAATTATCTCCTTGTTTACAGCTTATAAATAGAGTATTTCTACTAAAAACATAGTGACGCTATCCGGCAAAGATAGTGACGGTATGAGACAACGATACCGTCACTATCCCTAGCATATACCGTCACTATAATTTTCTACCTTCATCAAAACGTCATTAGGAATCATGTGTTTATTCCTATCGTATATACCGACAATGATTTCCGCCAGTTCTCCCTTTCTTGTTAATAAAAGCAAAATACCAAATCCCATATTTAACTTCGTCAGTCTTCTGCGTTCTAACTAATAAAGTTCAGAAAAAGAATTGATGATAAACGAGAATAAAATTCGTGAAGCTTGTGCCTCGAATCGCGAACGGGGATTCAAGATGCTGATGGACTCTTTTCAGGTGCCGATATATAATTATATCCGTCGACTGGTTGTATCTCATGAAGATGCGGAAGATGTGCTTCAGGAAGTCTTTATCCGGGTATTCCGGCATATCGATCAGTTTCGCGAAGAAAGTTCATTGTCAACCTGGATTTACCGGATTGCGACGAATGAGAGTTTACGTTTGCTCAACGGACGTAAAGATGAAGGAGTTGTTTCTGCGGAAGATGTTCAGGAAGAGTTGATGGGCAAGTTGAAGGCTTCCGATTACATTGATTATGAGAATGAGTTGGCAGTAAAGTTTCAGGAAGCTATTTTAAGTCTGCCGGAAAAGCAACGGCTGGTATTCAACTTGCGTTATTACGATGAACTTGAATATGAAGAGATTGCCCGTGTACTGGATAGTAAAGTGGATACACTAAAAGTGAATTACCACTATGCGAAAGAGAAGATAAAGGAATATATATTAAACAGATAGAACGATGAAAAAGGATTTTGATTTTGATGATATTGGAAAACGGACACCTTACCGTACCCCCGATGGATTCTTCGAGGACGTGCAACGAAAGGTGATGGAACGTGCCGGAGTGAAGCAACAGCGGAAGTCTCATACGAAGCTGATTATTTCTACGGTGATTACCATAGCAGCCGTATGGGTCGGATTTCTGTTTGTTCCGTCTTTGCGACAGGCAGATGAGGTGACAACATCTTCTTCGAAAGTATTAGCCAATGGTACGGAACCGGTAGATAAATGGATTAAAGAACTATCAGATGAGGAGTTGGAAGAGCTCGTCAGCTTCTCTGAAAATGATATATTTTTGAATTAAGTAACTCAATTAATTATTTTAAACGTGAAGATTATGAAGACTAAATTTATTTATGTAATTTTGGCCGTTCTCCTGATGGGAAGCCAGATGACTTTGTCTGCACAGAATACGGATAACAAACAAAAAAAACAGCGTCCTACACCGGAACAAATGGTGCAGATGCAGACTAAACAAATAGTAAATACGTTGATGTTGGATGATGCAACGGCAGCTAAATTTACTCCGGTATACGAGAAGTATCTGAAAGAATTGCGTGAATGTCGTATGATGACTCATAAGGCGAGAACAGAGAAAACTAAAGCACAAGGCACAGACGCTAATGCTAAGAAAGAACGTCCGTCCATGACTGACGACGAGATTGCAACCATGTTGCGGAACCAGTTTACTCAAAGTCGTAAAATGCTGGATATTCGTGAAAAGTATTACAATGAATTCAGCAAGATACTTTCGCAGAAGCAGATTCTGAAGATTTATCAGCAGGAAAAGATGAATGCTAATAAATTCAGAAAGGAATTTGACCGCAGAAAAGGTCAGAAACCGGGACAGGGACACCACCAGGGACAAAAAACTCGTGCTCCGCGTCAAGCCCCGAAATAAAGATTAGGTTTATTTTATTATAGTTTTATTTTACTAAATCAACACAATTTGAACATAGGCAGCCATATTTATTCTTTTCAGTACCGTTTGATTACTTGTTATGTCTTGTTACTGATTAGTTTGACTGTTTTTGCTCAGTCCGGCAAAGAGCGTTTTTCCGGTCGTGTGATTGATACTGAAACCAATCAGCCGGTACCGTTTGCTACGGTCCGGCTTTTGGCTTTACCGGATAGTACCTTACTGGCGGGTGGGGCAACAGATGCACAAGGCAAATTTCAGTTAGCCGTCGTTATTCCTAAAAGTAAATCCATTCTGTTACATATTTCTTATATCGGATATACCCCTGTTTTTCGGACTATATCAGCTTCAACAGATAACAAAACACCGATTTTAGGCGATATTTCTTTGACTCCGGAGAGCATTTCATTAACAGAAACCGTTGTTGTGGGACAAGCACCGATGGTTGTGACCGAAGGAGATACTACTGTCTTTAATGCTTCGGCCTATCGTACTCCTGAAGGCTCTATGCTGGAAGAATTGGTGAAACAACTTCCCGGCGGCGAAATAGACGAGGATGGCAAACTGTTGATTCATGGAAAGGAAGTGAAAAAGATTCTGGTGGATGGGAAGGAGTTCTTTTCCGACGACCCGAAGGCAGCACTTAAAAATCTCCCTGTAGAGATGGTAGAGAAACTGAAAGCTTACGAACGCCAGTCCGATCTTGCCCGTCTTACTGGTATTGATGATGGCGAAGAGGAAATGATTCTTGACCTGTCGGTCAAGAAAAATATGAAACGGGGCTGGATGGAGAATTTCATGGGCGGATATGGAAGCAAAGACCGTTATGAACTAGCTAATACTTTAAATCGTTTCCGGAGTAACTCTCAATTGACGGTTATCGGGAATCTGAATAATACAAACAATCAGGGATTTTCGGAGATGCAAGGAGAATCTGCCAGTTCCTCCGGTAATCTTCGCACTCAAAAAGGACTGACCACTTCCCGTTCTTTGGGAGTGAACGTCACTTATGACTGGCAGCGTGTCAAACTCCGATCGAACATTCAATATGTGGGAACAGACCGGTTGGAGGATAGTCGTACTACAGTCGATAATTATCTTCGTAAAGACAAATCTATTACTGAAAGTACCGGACACAATCGCCAGGGAAATGATAATCTCGTAGCAAATGCTTTTTTAGAATGGAAAATGGACTCCGTTACAACATTGATTTTCCGTCCTCAATATCGTACGGCTGTTAATGACAGAGGTAGTAGTGGCTTTCAGCAAGGGTGGGGCAATGACGTATTGTTGAATGAAAGGAAATCATCCGGAACCACTCATAGCTCTTCTTATAACATGACCATGATGCTTCAGCTTAGCCGGAAACTTAGCCGGATGGGAAGAAACATCGCTTTGAAGGTTGATTATGGAACAAATGCTTCTTCAACCGATAGAACGAATCTTTCTACTACGCATTACTTTAAGAATAACACGAAGAATGTTAAGAATCAGAGGATTGAAGATAAGGTGGACGGCTATAACTACCGACTGCAACTGGTGTACGTGGAACCCTTGCCCTGGCTTCATTTTCTTCAGTTTCGTTACAGTTATCAGCATCGGATTAACAATTCCGACCGGTTTGTTTATAACTGGGATAAGAAGGCGGAAGAATTTGCTCCTGATTATGACGAAGACGCAAGTAACTGTTTTGAGAATCAGTACAGCAATCACCTGTTTAATCTTGCTATCCGCACTTCCCGGAAGAAATACAACTATAATATAGGTGCTGACTTTGAACCCCAAAAGTCTGTCAGCCATTCTCTTTTAGAGAAAAAAGAATCGTTGGAAGAACCATTGGAAAAATCAGTCTTTAATGTTTCTCCTACCGTCAATTTCCGCTATAAGTTCTCCAAGCGTACCCGTTTGCAGATTGTATATCGGGGGAAAAGTCGCCAGCCCAATATACGCGATCTTCAACCGATAACAGACCGCACCAATCCGTTAAATATCAGGGTTGGTAATCCTTCATTGAAACCTTCCTATACGAATACGTTTACGCTGAACTTTAATTCATATAATGCCAAGCATCAACGGAATATGGTTGCTTCTGTTTTGGCGGAGAACACTATTAATAGTGTTACCAATCAGGTGACTTATGACAGTGAATCTGGTGTGCGGACCACTACTCCCCTTAATATGAACGGAAACTGGCGTATTATGGGGTCTTTTTCTCTTAATACTCCTTTTAAGAACCGGAATTGGAGGTTTCGTACTTATTCATATTTGCAATGCAGAAATCAGAACGGATATAGCACAATAAACAAAGAAGCTCCTGTGAAAAGCACAGTGAAACATTTGACAGCCCGCCAACGCCTGCAATTAACTTACCGGACAAAAAAAATGGAAATCAGTGCCCGTGCGGAGTTACTTTATAATAATTCCCATAATAATGTAAAAGAGACACGTACGGAGACTTATGATTATCGTTTTGGAACAGAAATGCAGTATTATTTTCCGTGGAACATAGAACTGTTCAGTGATCTTACATGTTTTCAACGTTCCGGTTATGGTTATAGTGGTTATGCCCGCGAAAACCTGATGTGGAACTGTCAGTTGTCGAAAGCTTTTCTGAAGCGGAAACAATTACTTCTCCGCTTCAAAATATACGATATTCTCCGTCAGGACGTTTCAATGATACGCACAATTACTGCTACTGCCATTCGCGACACAGACTATAATGCACTGGGTTCATACTTTATGGTACACGCTATACTTCGTCTGAATATGATGGGACGATAATTAAAGATTAAATTTTCGTCTGCTTGAAACCACAATAGAGTTTTGATTGTTGTTGTGTCGTACGTAAACAATGAAAACTTTGTCGAATGTTTGATTTCTTTGGTAAATTGAAGGATAAGGGTCGTTGGCGAATCTTTAAATTGAAGTTAATTGATGCACGACTTTACTTTGTCAGTATCTTCGTAGGATTACTGACGGGACTCGTTGCCGTGCCTTATCATTACCTATTACAGTTCTTCTTTAATCTCCGCCATGATTTTTTTGATTCTCATCCCAAGTGGTATTGGTATATCCCTCTTTTCCTGTTGATGTGGGGAATACTTGTATTTGTATCCTGGCTGGTGAAGAAAATGCCGCTTATTACCGGCGGGGGGATTCCGCAAACACGTGGGGTTATTAATGGGAGGGTTGATTATAAGCATCCTTTTCTGGAATTGGTTGCGAAGTTTGTGGGTGGGATACTTGCATTAAGTACCGGATTGTCTTTGGGGCGTGAAGGACCTTCCGTACAGATAGGTTCGTATGTCGGATATTTGGTATCAAAATGGGGGAGGGTGCTTAGTGGCGAACGGAAACAATTATTGTCTGCCGGTGCAGGTGCCGGATTGGCGGCTGCTTTTGCTGCCCCATTAGCTTCCTCATTGTTGGTTATCGAATCTATCGAGCGGTTTGATGCACCTAAAACAGCCATTACCACGCTTTTGGCAGGAGTCGTGGCAGGCGGGGTTGCCAGTTGGATTTTTCCCATCAATCCTTATTTTCATATAGATGCCATTGTGCCTGGAATGACTTTTTGGGGGCAGGTGAAACTGTTTCTTTTGTTGGCGGCAGTAGTTTCTGTTTTTGGAAAATTCTTTTCTGTCACTACTCTTCAGATGAAACGTATTTATCCCGCTATTAAGCATCCTGAATACGTGAAGATGCTGTATTTGCTTTTTATCGCTTTTCTGATTTCTATGGCCGAGTTTAATCTGACGGGAGGAGGAGAACAGTTCTTGCTATCACAGGCCATGCATCCGGATACACATATTCTTTGGATTGTCGGCATGATGTTGCTGCATTTCGTTTTTAGTACCTTTTCTTTTTCTTCGGGTTTACCGGGAGGAAGTTTTATCCCTACACTGGTGACAGGAGGACTTTTGGGGCAAATAGTGGGATTGATTATGGTTCAACAGGGTGTGATTGCTTATGAGAATATCAGTTATATCATGTTGATTTGTATGTCGGCATTTCTTGTAGCAGTCATTCGTACACCTCTGACGGCTATTGTCTTAATAACCGAGATTACGGGACATTTGGAAGTCTTTTATCCTTCTATAGTTGTAGGTGGATTAACCTATTACTTTACGGAAATGCTTCAGATAAAACCGTTCAATGTAATTTTATATGATGATATGATTCATTCACCTGCCTTTAAGGAAGAGCCCCGTTATACATTGTCTGTAGAAGTAATGAGCGGGTCTTATTTAGATGGCAAGATTGTGGATGAACTTCGTTTACCGGAACGTTGCATAATTATAAATGTGCATCGTGACCGTAAGAATTGGCCTCCCAAAGGACAGAAACTAATGCCTGGAGATCAGGTCCAAATAGAGATGGACTCACAGGATATAGAGAAACTGTATGAACCTTTAGTGAGTATGGCGAATATTTATTGAGTATAGGTGTTGGCAGTATAAATTTAGAACAGTCTAAAAAAGAATGAAACGGTGCAGAAATGAACGAAAGTTTTTCCTACCATAAAGTTGAAAAACATAAAAACATCTGCCACCTGCAACGAAACGCGTGTAATGCACTAGTTAATAGATAGTTGTAACGTTGCAGATACCTGCGGCAGATAGGTTGCAGATAAAGTATCTGCAACACGTTATATAATCAAAGAAAAAGCCTTGATTCCTTGATGCAAAGCTATGGGATAATTGGGATCACTCTATGGAGAAATTGTGGTGTCTCTACGGGGAAACGACAGTATCCTTACGTAGAAACTCTCGTTTCCTGCCTTAGAAACTCTCGTTTCCTACCGTGGAAACTGTAATTTCTAATGCCGGAAACGACAGTTTCCCGCCTGGAAACGGGAAGTTAATGTATACAATAAACTTTTGCCCTCCTGGAGAATTGGCTTATGCAAGGCTTATACTGTATTGCAGATACTTTATCTGCAACCTATCTGCAACAGTATCTGCCACGCTCCAACTGTCTATCAACTAGTGCATTACACGCGTTTGGTTGCAGGTGGCAGATGTTTTCATATTTTTTCAACTTTATGGAGGAGGATTATGCATCAAAATTAGGGTCACAAGCGTAAGTCATAAACTAAATTCACCTCTGTGTCCTCCGTGTCCTCTGTGGTGAAAACATTATTCCATGCTCTTTAGCCATGCAATTTCTTCTTTCCATTTACTTTCATCCGGTGTTTCGAGTATCAACGGCATATTATCGAATCTCGAATCTTGCATCAATCTTTCAAAAAATGCTTTTCCGATCAATCCTTCACCAATACTATCGTGACGGTCTACATGGGTGCCCAGTGCTTTTTTTGAATCATTCAAGTGCATACCTCGAAGGTAATTGAATCCCACTTCCTTGTCAAACTCATCAAATACCTTATCGTATTCATTGACAATATCATAACCAGCCGTATAAGTATGGCAGGTGTCGAGGCAAACACCCACCCGGCTCTTGTCGTTTACCCGGTCGATGATATATTTCAGTTGCCAGAATTCGCTACCTAGATTACTTCCTTGTCCGGCAGTGTTCTCAATAACGGCTGTTACGCCTTTTGTTTTTTCTAAAGCGATATTAATGCTTTCTGCGATGAGCGACAGGCAATCCTCTATTGAAATTTTGTTGAGAGAACTGCCTGGATGGAAATTTAAAAGTTTCAATCCAAGCAGTTCGCAACGTTGCATTTCATCCAGAAAAGCGGCACGGCTTTTTTGAAGTCCCTCTTCTTCCGGGTGTCCCAGGTTGATAAGATAACTGTCATGTGGCAGGATATATTCCGGCTGAAAACCGTATTTCTCACAATTCTCTTTAAAGAGGTTGATACTTTCTTCTGTTAAAGGTTTGCTTACCCATTGACGTTGATTCTTGGTGAATAACGCAAAAGCATTTGCTCCTATTTCATGCGCATTAACGGGGGCGAACTCTACGCCCCCGGACGCGCTTACATGTGCTCCGATATATTTCATGGTTACTTCTTTATTTAATTTTACTCTGCAAATATAACGTTTTTATAGGAGTATATGTTTCTTCATCTAAAGCGGGGAGAAATTAAATCTCAAAATCCGGTAAATAGTCTGTCAGGACTTTGTTAACCTGTTTGCCTTTTACCTGGTCTGTGACTATCGTTGCACCTTCCTTTTTACCGGCATCATAGTTTAAAGAAACCTTTTCCGTTTTATTGCTTACATAGATGGCAGCTTTCCCTTTTTCTGTCAGGTTACAAGTAATAGTCCAGTCGCCTACCTGAATGGTATTACCTTTGCGAACTACCTGCATATCCGGGCGGTTCTTTCCATGCGTATCCATCACTGTCAGGAAACGGGCGGTTTTACACGGAACCGTTGTAGAAGAGAAATGCCAGTGATTAGGATATTTCAACGCTTTCCCTTGTGCGTTCGTCACATTTTTCCAGTTGGTTGGCGCACAGAAGAAAGTATCTACCATCGCTTGTTCCGTTTTTGCCGAACTGAAAAGATGGGCAACAGAAACACCTCCGGCTTTATTCTTACCAATAACTTTCACTTCATCCGTCAGTTCCTGTATTTCCATAGGCAGTTCTACGGTATGTAAAAGATAACTCCATGTGACGGCTTCTTTTCCTTCCAATTCATCATAAATCACAAAAACTCCGGTAGTTCCCAATTGGATGATATGACGGCGGAACATATCCAGCTTGTTCTCATCCCATCCTTTTTCGGGCGTATATTGCGTACCGGATAATTCGCCACGTTTCAACCATAGGGGAGAAGTCACTTTACCATAAGCATTGGAAGCGTCTCCTACCATGTAAGCGATTTTCTCTCCTTCATACCACCGTGGAATCCAGCCATATCCTTCCGTCCCGATCTTCTGCGTCATTCCATTCACCAAAATACTGTTGTGCGCACGAGTATTACGGTAAGAATACATACAATGATCGTCTGTAAAACCAGTGCGATGTCCGCTACTGTAAAAAATGGCTTTACCTCCGTAGAATGTATTGAAAGCATTTTGATTGGCTAGTGCATGGGAAGTGGAACCGTAGGAACTGGAACGGAACGACAGCATTGCATTCTTATCTATGTCTCCCAAAGAAGTATTCATCGTACCGATTCCCGTTTCATTGAATACTTTTGCCATCGGTAATTCTGCAAGAGTAGGGCCTTCTTTGGGAAGTGCTTTCTTTGTTATACAGCGATACCAGGTCAAGTCTCCGGATTTTCCGAGGAAAGTCTTTTCCATAATATCCGGTTCTTTCTGCAAAATAGTGCGTACATAAGCGGCTGCCCATGGATTGTTACATTCGCGCGCCAAGGCATCTGCATACCCGACTCGTGTACCGTTTGGCTTCAGCTTACTTTCATGTGAGTTTCCTTGCCCGGCGGATTTCGAGAATGGAGGCTGTTGATAGATGACGTAGAACGCATTGTTGTTATACCAGGGATCAGAAAAGAAATCGAATCCGCTGATACGGGAATAAAAAGCAGGAACTTCAATCAATGTGCGGAGATTGACCTGAAAATAAGAATCGCCATTGTGCCATCCTCCATCCGTGTTGAGGCCCGGCAGACGGGATACCCACTCATTGTAGCAATAATCCACCCAGGTGGAAGCCATCGGCAGTTCGCCATACGTAGCAAACGCAGCCATATTCAGGATACGGAAAGTCATTTGCCAAACATGGTTATCAGCGATACGGTTTTCTAAGTGATTGACATATTCATGATAGAATTTCTTTCCATTTTCACGAATCGTTCTTAAGAGTAGTTTCTTTTCATCCGGAGTCAGCAGGTTATACCATGCGTCATACGCGGAAGTACTCATAGACAAAATGGTGGAACGGTTGAAATCTCCCGCGAAGTACTTACTGTTCTTCCATGAAAGAATTTCGGAAAGACGCTTTATACCTTCTTTGTAGTATACCTCGTTTTTCGTTAGCAAGTAAGCACGTACCATGGCTTCGATATTCGCTTCTTCCCGGTCTACAATCTTACGACTTTCCCGAATCAGAGCGGAACGATATTGAACGATGTTTGTCAGCTTGACAACCTGGGTCGTATCAATTTCTTCTTCCAAATGTTTCAGCGGATGATTCAGACATTTATTGGCTTTCCGGATGTAAGCCTGTGCTTCCGGATTGTTTTTATTCCGTTCGATGATATTGTCCCAATCTTTGGCATCAAGCAAGATGCGGGGATGCGTCTTGGGTAATTTAGCTAACAGCTCTTGTAGAGAAGGCGGGTTGAATGTACGTATATGCTCGTCTATATAAAAATGAGAAACGGGCGACCATTCTTCTTTTCCATCCTTGTCAACGTAGGCATATTGCCAATACCATTTTCCTTTTTCAAACAGTTTGAATGGGTTGAAAAAGGCCCATTTCCTTTCAGCGGTTATCACTTCCGATTTGAATTCCGGGTCGCGTGCGATCCGGATGCGGTAAGTTACTTCCGGTTTGTAGTCTTCTTCTTCCACTCCGTCCAATACGGCACCCAAATGAGGGAATTTGTCCGGCCACATGAAACGTGGAGGATTGACAGTGATATGCTGTCCGTCTAGTGGTGAAGGCGTTTCGCGTACCTCGTGCATCAAAGTCTGTTGAGTCAGGCGCATGATTCCTTTTTGCGCATACCCGTTGGCGGATAGCAGAATGGTGAACAAGAGAAAAATAGATATTCGTTGTTTCATCATATAACTTTGCATTTTTTTATTCGTCGTTTGTTGTTCAGCGTTCAACGTTGTTTGAACAAGTCTTTCAGACGAACAGTCTTGTTATTAATCAGTGGGCGTGCCCAAAAACCGATAAAGGTGATGTATCCTACGAAAACAAGGATAAACAGCATACCTGTGCGGAGTGATGTTGCATCTGCCAGCGTACTCACAATCATCGGCCCACCGGCACCACCGACGATTGCTGAACATAGTATACCGGCGAATGAACCGTGATGCTGTGAAGCAGAGTTCAAAGCCAATGAGAATACGATGGAATACATCATGGAAATACTGAATCCGACAGCAGGGAAAGCGATCATAGCTACTTCCTTGCTTCCGAATAATGCCGATAATAATAGGATGATGGTCAGGATTCCGGAGATTTGCAGCAATCGCTTGCTGTCAATCAACTTGAGTAGAATCATACCTACGAGACAGCCGGCTGTCATCAATCCCCAGAAATAGCTCACGGCTTGCGCACCATCAGTTTGCGGATTGACTCCGTGGTATTGCTCTAGGAAGGTGCTCATAAAGATAGAAGTTCCCTGTTCCGTGCTTACGTAGCAGAAAATCCCCAGGAAAAACAACCATACATATTTCTGTTTGAACAAAGCCAGATATGAATCTTTGGACCCGCTTTTCTCATCTTCTTTCAATTCGATCTTGGGAAAGCGGGAGACACCAACGGCAATCAGCATGACTAACAACAGGATGGTAAATACCCAGTAAAGAGATACCCACGGCATTTCTCGTGGGGTGATATCGGCCAACAAGTCGATAAAGAAACCTTTCCCGGCTGTATAGGTTGCCGGGTCAAGTTCACGAATCAGATAAGTATATACCAGAGGACTTAGGAAAGAAGCGATGCCAAACATGAATTGTGCCAGTTCGGCTATAAATGCATAGTTTTCTTCTCCTCCTACAGTACGCTGGAGCGGATTCAATACAGTTTGCAACATGGCCATTCCTAATCCGATGATGAAAGAAGAAGCTAATAACATCGGATACGTATGCATACAGGCAAACAGAATGGTGCCGATGAACGGCATCAGGAAGCCACCGAATAATACCGGTTTTTCACCGAAACGGTCAATAAGTAATCCGGCAGGGATAGACATGATGGCGTATGCCAGGAAGAAAGAGGTCGGGATAAATCCCGCCATCGCCAGGTCACTTAGATTGAAGTTGTGGATAATGTCCGGAATGAGTGGTCCCAGAATATTAGTAATAAACGAAATGGTGAACCAGAACGCCATAATCAGCGCCAACATTCCTAAATTCTTTCTCATAATTTAATCAGGTTTGGAGCAGATAATTGAGTAAATACAAGTGACGCAGCTCCAATACTTCCGGCCTTGTTTCCAAGAGCGGCAGCTATGATTTGAGTATTCACAGCACAGTCGGGGATGGCATAACTACGTGCTTTTTCGCTTACTTTCTGAATGTAAAAGTCTCCTGCTTCGGAGAGTCCTCCACCAATCACAATCTTTTGCGGACTGAAGATATTGATAAAGCCTGCAATTCCGTGTCCCAAAAAGTCACAATGTTCTTCCAATGATATTTTTGCAATCGGATCCCCTTGTTTATAAAGGCGGACAATCAATTCTCCGTTAATTTCTTCATCCGGGTAGGAGATGCCTGCATCTATTATTCGTTGACTGAAGCGGCGTACCAAAGCAGAAGTGGAAGCATAGTGTTCCAGACAGCCGACAGAACCGCAAGCACACGGTTCGCCATTGGCAATGAGAGGCACGTGTCCCAGCTCCGTTCCCCGGTTGGCATAACCGTTGAACAATTTGCCGTCGATGACTACTGCACCGCCAATACCCGTTCCTACCGTCAAGAAAACAACATGAGTGGCTCCCTGACCGGCTCCGTACATTGTTTCTCCCAGTCCCATCAGATTGGCATCATTTCCCAATAAAGCTGGAAGTCCGGTTTCCGTTTCAATACGGTCTGCCAAGTGAATGTTTTCCCAGCCGTTGATATTTTCCGCACCTCCTAAAACAATACGGTTCGTACAATCCACAATGCCCGGTGTTCCGATTCCTATACCATCAATTTTGTAGTCTTTTTCCTGTGCAAAGGCTTTCACTTCATTGATAGCAGTAACCAACTGTCCGATGACAGCTTCTGCTGATACATCGGCTTTCGACGGTAACTTCCCTTGAAAGTAAAATACGCCTTCATTATCAATAAGGGCGTATTTTACTGAAGTTCCGCCAAGGTCAATTCCTATAGCGTATTCTTTCTCCATACCACGTTAATACTTAATACTTGATACTTAATACTTAAAAACTACACTCTTTCCGCCCAAATCGGTGAACTCCAAGCCCATTGTCCGTCACGTTGGCGAACGCGTACATAGTAGTAATCCGTATCCCGCTGCGGCTCTTTATCTTCCATGTAATGTTCCAGAGTGAAACAGCTTTCCGGCATGGCACGATTGAAGAGAATAGCCTCGCTCAACCAACCGATCATGAAGTGTGAACGTGAACCTTCAAGCAACTCGCCCAACGTATGTTCAAACTTCTTGCCATTGAATTCGGCAATGACCTTACCGTCTTTTGGCATTTCCACATCAAGGATTACAGCTTGCATGGCTGCTGTAGTCGTATTCGGATTCTTGCTGCTGTACATATCCAGTTCGGTTTCCTTGTCGCCAACGGATACAATACGGTTGACATGTGTGTGGAATTCTGTTTCACCTTCTTGCGGAGAAGTGAATGCTGCGCCACGGAAACAAGGAGTTACACTATGAATCTGTCCTTTGTCTATCGACAGTTTGCCCTGCCAATGTACGTATTTCTCTTCACGATTCCAACCAAAATCAACTTTAACTTTGCAACGTACCGTATCACCTTCCGGAGCAACGGGAGTCAACGGACCGCTCATACGAGCTAAAATCTGCCCGTTCTTTACAATATCTACATAGTCAATACAGCTTTCACCTGTGACATTCAGATAGATACGACGACTATTACCGCGAACTACATCACCCATGAAAGCATCGTTGAGGCGGAAGTCGATAATAATCTTATCACCGGTTGCGGCACATACATGACGGGTACGTAGAGCTTCCCAAATGGCATCGCGAGTCAGTGACGGAGCCAAAACACCGATGCGTCCGTCTCCATAGCTTCCCGGATAACCGGAATGCTGGTCGGTGGAAGCCATGATACCAAACTTATTGCCCAATTCAAGACCATATTGAATGGTTCCTTCCCATTGGCGTGGTCCCATATCATGCAAATAGGGGTAGTCTCCCTGATCGCTTTCTGCCAGACCGTGACGGGAATACATTTCTACGAATGGAGTAATATCTCCTTCGGTAAAGCATTTCCAGTTGTAACCGCGATAACCACCCTGATAACCCATGTGGTGCGGGGTAACGAATACCTTATGTCCTTTTGCTTTTTCTTTCCAGTCCTCGATTGAAGTACATTCTACAAGTGGTGCGTCCAAATCATAGTTCAACGCAACATGGTCTCCATGTTCCATGCTATGAGCTTCGTATCCTACAAAAGTCAGGAATTCACCTTCCTTGTTATACTCATTTGTCATTTTTACATACTTTTCATAACCGCCTTCACGCAAACGTTTGAAAGCTCCCGTGTGGTAATCGATCACCCATTTCAGGCGGGGATCATCTGCTCCGGGAATATCCGGCCACATAGCATGAGGAGTAACACTAACAAAATCCAATTGTCCTTTCGCTGCTTCAAAAGCATCGCGCATGTCGCCGTGTCCGTATGTGATGTTACAGTGGTTGTGTAAGTCGCCCCAATACATTTTGAGGTTGCTGGCTGATGGCATAATTTTCTTAGCCTCTTTGCTTCCTGCTGCGCAAGAACCGAGCAAGCTGCCCGAAGCTGCCAGTCCGAGGAAAGACCAGCCTGTGTTTTTTAAAAACTTTCTTCTATCCATGATATAATTGTTTTTGGTTAATCTTTATTTATATAAATGGGAATTTATCGGTTAAATGAGAATTTATCGGTTCTTACAATTATATATTTATTGGGGGTGCCCTGAAAGGGCTTAATTATATAGCGTAGGGCAACGCCCTACGAAAAAAGCACACCAGCCACAAGCCCTGA